>CAZOIA010000047.1:4720-30257 GCA_964579675.1 uncultured Planctomycetales bacterium
TAAGGTGTCGGATGCGGCAGGCGGCGGCGAACCGTCCGTCATGGCCCGGGGAGTGCCGCGAAGGCGCTCCGGCAGGAACTCCGGCTGGAATACAGTGCCCCGAGCGACCACCAGGGACGCCTTGATCACGTTCTCCAGCTCGCGGACGTTGCCGGGCCAGGAGTGGCTCAACAACGTCGAGAGCACCTCGGGCGAGAACTTCTGAACCCGCGTCCCCAACAGCGGGTTGAACCGGCGAACGAAGTAGTGGGCCAGGAGCACCACATCGATTTCGCGCTCGGCCAGGGGGGGCAAATCGATCGAAGTGACCTTCAGTCGGTAGTAAAGATCCTTCCGGAACCTGTTTTCCTCGATATGACGTTCGATCGGCTGGTTGGTGGCGGCGATGATCCGGACGTCGCAGTGGATGGTTTCGCTGCTCCCGAGGCGCTGAAAGCTGCCGTCCTGGAGCACGCGGAGCAACTTGGCCTGGGTGGTGAGGGGCAAATCACCGATCTCGTCAAGGAAGAGGGTCCCCCCGTTGCACTGCTCAAACTTGCCGATGCGCCGGATGTCGGCCCCGGTGAACGCGCCCTTCTCGTGGCCGAAGAGCTCGCTTTCCAGCAGCGTCTCGGGAATGGCGGCACAGTTGACGGCCAGGAACGGGTGATCCTTACGCTCGCTATGGTGGTAGAGCGCCCTGGCGACGAGTTCCTTGCCGGTGCCGCTTTCCCCGGTAACCAGGACGTTCACGTTGCGGGGTGCGATCAGGCCGATCAGCTTGAATACCTCCTGCATAGCGGGCGACTGCCCGACGATGCGTTCGACGGGCGCGTCGCGATCGTCACGTTCGTAGACCGTGGGGACGGTCATGTCCCGGCTGATGCGGAGAGCATTATCGATGTGGCTGACCAGGCGGTCGTGGTTCAGTGGTTTCAGGAGGTAGTCGATGGCCCCTCGCTTCATGGCCTCGATGGCCTGCTCGCTACGGGCCCGCTCGGTGATGAGGATTGCGCAGAGCCGGGGCCACCGCTGGCGCAAGGCCTCGAAGATCGCAAAACCCGCTCCCTCAGGCTGCCCGACGTCGAGCAGCACCACGTCCGGGGATGATGCCTCGAAGACCTCGAGTGCCTCCTGCTCGCGCTCGATGGTGGTGAGCCCGGCCCCAAGCTGCTGGCAGGCCCCTTCCACCTGGTGGCTCACCTGCGGATCGGCATCAATCAGCAACACGCTACCGGCCATGATTCCATCCTATCCGGTGGCCGCCCGCGGGGAAATGGGGGTGGTCCTGGCGTCCGAGCTGCGGGCTCAGGTCAGTTCGACGGCGCGGGCTCCTTTGCGGATTCGGCCTATGGCGAGGGCGTCGAGGCGGTGGCGGCGGAAGTGGCCTATGATCGCGTTGGCGAACGCCGAGCGGACGATCAAGACGTAGCCGATGCCCATGTTGAACACGCGAAACATCTCGTCCCGCCTGACGCCGAGGGACTGGAGGTACTTAAAAACCGGCGGGACGGTCCAGCTCTTCGTGTTAATAACGGCGCAGAGGCCGTCGGGCAGGACGCGGACCACGTTCCCGGGCAGGCCGCCGCCGGTGATGTTGGCCATGCCCCGCACGATCCGCTTGACCCGGTAGCGGCGGAGCAGACTGATCACCGGGCGGACGTAGATCCGGGTAGGCTTGAGCAACTCATCGCCGATGGGCGAGCCGATGGCCGGCACGACGGAATCATACTTGAGCCTGGCCTCCTTGAAGACGAGCCGCCGGGCCAGCGTGAGGCCGTTGGAATGAATCCCGCTGGCGGGCAGGCCGATGATCACGTCGCCGGGCTCAATGTTCGATCCATCAATCACCCGCCTGCGTTCCACGGCCCCAACCGCGAAGCCGGCCAGATCGAAGTCACCGGGCCCGTAGATGTCAGGCAGCTCGGCCGTCTCGCCCCCCAGAAGAGCACAGTCGGCTTCCCGGCAACCGGCGGCAACGCTTTCGATGATGGTGGCGACGCGACCGGGATCGAGCTTGTTGACGGCAATGTAATCGAGGAAGAAGAGCGGCGTGGCCCCGACGGTGATCATGTCGTTGACGCCCATGGCCACCAGGTCAATGCCGATGGTCTCAAAGTGGCCGGATTGCCTGGCGAGGAGTATCTTGCTGCCCACGCCATCGGTGCAGGCCACGAGAATCGGGTCCTTGTAGTTCCGTTTGAAGAGATCCTCACGATAGTCCAGACGGAACATCCCGGCGAAGGCGCCGTGCTTGCCAATGACCCGCGGCCCATAAGTGTTGCGGACGATCGGCTTGATCAGCTCGACCATGCGGTCGTTGGCTGAAATGTCAACGCCGCTGTCTTCGTAAGTGAATGATCGTCGCTTCCTGGCCATTTCGACAATCTACCGGGAGCCGCCGGTGGAGACAACCGGCAAGCGTCAGAGCCCATCTTGAAACCTGGAAACCACCGGTTGAGAACCGGTGCCACGGGGAGGTTTAGGGATGGGTTCAGGTCACGTCTTTTTGACCGGAACGGGTAGTTTCAACTATAGTCTCCGGGCATGAGCGGCAGGGACGTCTACGAGAATCCGCTGGTCACGCGCAATGCCTCGGCGGAGATGTGCGGGCTGTTCAGCCCCCGCCATCGCATCCTGACCTGGCGGCGGGTCTGGCTCACGCTGGCTGAATGCCAGTCGGAGCTGGGATTGCCCATCACGAAGCGGCAACTCGCGTCGCTTCGCCGGACGATCGACCAGATCGACTTCGACCGGGCGGCCCGGCACGAGAAGCGCCTGCGGCACGACGTGATGGCCCACCTGCACGCATGGGGCGACGTTGCCCGCGGCGCCCGCGGCATCCTGCACCTGGGCGCCACCAGCATGGACGTCGTCGATAATGCCGACCTGGTCATCATGCGTGAGGCGATGGTCCTGATCCGGGACTGGCTGGTGAACGTCATCGACGCCCTGGGCAAGTTCGCCCGGAAATGGCGGTCTCTGCCGTGCCTGGGGTTGACGCACTTTCAGCCGGCCCAGCTCACCACCGTCGGCCGACGGGCGTGCCTGTGGGGCTACGACTTCGTCCGCGACCTGACCGAGATCGAGCAGCGACTCACCGGGCTGCGGTTCCGCGGCATCCGGGGGGCGACGGGGACGCAGGCCAGTTTCCTGACGCTGTTCGACGGGGATGCCCGCAAGGTCGCCCGGCTCGAAAAGATGGTCGCGAGCAGGCTCGGCTTCAAACAGGTCGAGCCCATCACCGGCCAAACCTATACCCGCAAGATCGACGCCCAGATCGCCGCCGCCCTGGCGAATTGTGCGGTCAGCGCCCACAAGTTCGCCAACGACATCCGCCTCCTGGCCGGGTTCAAGGAAATCGAGGAGCCCTTCGAGAAATCGCAGGTTGGCTCGTCGTCGATGGCGTATAAGCGCAACCCCATGCGATGCGAGCGGATGACCGGCTTGGCCCGGTATGTGCTTTCGATCCTCTCGTCCCCGTTTCAGACCGCGGCTGAGCAGTGGTTCGAGCGCACGCTCGACGATTCATCCAACAAGCGGCTCACGACGCCGGAAAGCTTTCTGGCGACCGACGGTATCCTCCGACTCGTTACGGACGTCGCGCGGGGGCTGGTGGTGTATCCCAAGGTGATCCGGGCCCGGGTGGCGGCGGAACTGCCGTTCATGGCCACGGAGGAGATCCTGATGGCGGCCGCCACCGGGGGAAAGCCCGCCAAGGGGAAACGAACCACAACCGGCGACCGACAGGCCCTGCACGAACGCATCCGCCTCCATGCTCAGGCCGCCGCCCGGGAGGTCAAGCAGCATGGCCGGGCAAATGACCTTATCGAGCGGCTCGCGGGCGACGAGGCGTTTGCCGGGGTGGACCTGAAACGGACGCTCGACGCCAGGAGATTCGTCGGGCTCGCACCGCAGCAGGTCGATCAGTTCCTCAGGGAGGTAATCCGGCCCATCCTGACGCGATACCGCTCCGCGCGGAACAAGCCCGTATCGCTGAACGTGTGAGCGGCACCGCCGACACCGGGACCATGCGCGAAGAACCAGCTCTCACAGAGTTCCCCTCGAATTGGTTAGACCACCTGGACGCGCTCGCCGGCCGCATCACCCTTGACGTGGCCGGCTACTCAACGAGGGTCGAGGTCACCAAGGCCCAACTGCAACGGGTCTGTTTCCCGCTCCTGGCGATGCTGGCAGACCTCGGTGACGCCAGCCGCGAGCCCGGTCGTCCCCGACCCCATTTCGACAATGGCAGCGAGCCGGGTCGTCCTCGACCCCATTTCGACAATAGCAGCGAGCCGGGTCGTCCTCGACCCGGTTTCCGCAGAAACCGCGGCGGGCGCGTGCTGGCGGGTCTGGCGGGCATCCCCGGGGGCGGGAAATCCACGTTTGCCGCCGTGCTTTCTCACGTGGCCCGGCACGTGCTGCCGCCGGAGGGGCTCGTTGTCGTCGGCATGGACGGCTGGCATTTTCCCAATGCGGTGCTGGATCAGCGCACCACCCGCGACGCGGCGGGCAACGTCATTTCCCTTCGCCAGCGCAAGGGCGCCCCGGAATCGTTCGACGTGGCGGCCCTGGCGGCCGCCCTGCGCGAACTGCAAGCGGTGGATTACCCGGTGTCGCTGCCCGTGTACGACCGCCTGCGTCATGACCCGGTTCCCGACACGCTGACCGTTTCGCCCCCGACCCGCGTGGTGCTCATCGAGGGCAACTACCTGCTGAGCAATACGCCGCCCTGGAATGAAGTGTGCGCCCTTCTGCGACCGAGGCTCTGGCTGGAGTGCGATCCCGCCATCGCACGCGAGCGGATCATCGCCCGCCACGTCCGCGGCGGACTCAACCCCGAACAGGCCGAGGCCAAGTACGAAATCAACGATCGGCTCAACATCGAAACCGTCCTCGCTACCTTATCCGGCGCAGACTACCGGATCCAGTTGGAACCTGAGCCCGTTGTCCGGTCGCTATAGCGCTTCACGTTTGAGTGTAGCGGTTTCCCGCCCGAAAAACGCCTGTTGGCAGGGGTTTTCCGCCTCGACACCGCTACAAGAGAAGGGCAAGTGCCCTAATCTGAAGGATTGACCCGGATCGAGATCCCCATCTCGGTCCGGACCCGCGGCCCCACGCGTATCCACCCGGCGGCTGAGCACTGGATTATCAACGCCGGTATGACAGATCGCCGGCGAGCAGGGCATCGATCGCGGCGGCCACGCCGCAGGCGTCATGAGTCGGCGCCTGCCAACTCGCGGCCTCCTTGATCGGCTCGATAGCGTTGCCCATAGCGATGCCCAGGCCGGCCCCGCGGATCATTTCCAGATCGTTGATGTCGTCGCCGATAGCGACAATCTCGGAGCCGGCGATCCCCATGGGCCCTGCGAGCTGCGTGATCCCGTGCCATTTGCTTACGTCCGGGGCGAAGCACTCGACCACGTGCAAGCCGTAGTTCGGGGCGAAGATCGGGTTGACCTTCACTTCGTCCGGGGGAAACTCCCGCTGCAGCGACGCCATCGTATCGGAGATGTGCTCCGGGGCGATAATGATGGTGACGCGCACCGGATCATGCGAGCCGGGGTGCCAGTCGTCTATTCGCTCGACCCGGGCCGGAGCCATTGCGAGCCACTGCTCGAACACCTCGGGGTTCCGCTCGCCGGGAACGAATCGGTAATCGACGCCGGTCTGGACCACGTCGTATAGAACCAGCACCGGATACGCTCGCGACCGGAAGTAGGACACGAGCCGGGTCGTGGTCGGCTCGGGGATGGTCGTTCGATGCAAGGTGTCGCCGGCCGGCAGTCGGCTGACGATCGCGCCGAACACGAACACGCCCGCGTCGGAGTCGAGGCTGAGCTGGTCGATGACGCTTCGCGCCTCGGCCACCGACCGCCCGGTACACAGGCAAACCTTCATCCCCGCCCCGTGGGCCCGATGCAGTGCCTCGCGGTTCGCGGCCGGCAACTGGTTGCGCGAATTCAGCAACGTCCCGTCAACGTCAACGGCAAGGAATCTGTATTCATCATTCATCGTTCATCGTTCATCGTTCCAGCACCGCCGTCGCCCAAGTGCTGGGGTTAATGTACCAGTAAAGGTCGTCCCCGACGGTCAGGTATTGCTGGCCCAGCTCGAGGTCCTCGAGCATGGTGAATATACCGATGCGATGGTGCTCGTCGGGATCGAACCCGGCCAGAGCTTCGGCGGGGATTTGGGCTTCCATCGTGTAGGCGTCGGCCTTGCGGGTGCCGGCGATCCTGATCGCGCCGGCGGGCGGGAGCGGGGCGTGTTCGGTGGCGCGGTGGATTCTGGCCGCGCCGGCCACCGGGGATGTGCCGTTGACCCCGCCGCCGGAAGGGAGAAAGTAGAACTGCTGGCAGTAGCGAGACGCCCGCTTGATGTCACGGGTGTCGCGCATGTCCGTGCACAGACGCAGGTTGTCGCCCTTGAAGAACTCCTTGGGATTGCACTTCAGCGCCGACCGGCGGCCCTGGACCCGGCACGCGACGAACAGGCCGGTTTCGTTCCACGCGAGCCAGATTTGGCCGAACGGCTCCTGCTCATCGAGCCGCCCGAAATCGGGCAACAGCAGCGCGTCAGGCCAATCGCTGAGATCACCATCGATCACCGGCGACTCGCGGTACCGCAGCGGAAACTCGAACCGGAACAATGATCTATTGGGTACGAGCATGCTCACTGGTCCGCACATTGAAACCGCCGAGACAAAAGAATCATGGAACCGCCGATGAACGCCGATGCACGCCGATATCGTTCAGAAGTTGTTGACCACACGCTTGATTTCCACCTTGGGGGTTCCGAAGTTCATCAGCAGACAGACTCTCAATCCCGTCGCTTTGAGGTAGTTCATGCACTGGGCCAGATGGATTTCGTCGAGCGCCTTCGCCGCTTTCAGTTCAAGCAGAACGGCGTCTTCTACGGTCAAATCTGCGACGTAGTCTCCCACGACGACTCCGTCATAGCGAACTTCGATAGAAGGTTGTTGCTCGACTGAAAAGCCGGCCTTTTTCAGTTCATGAGCCAACGCGTTCTCGTAGACCTTTTCCAGGAACCCGTTACCCAGGGCACTGCCCACGGTGTATGCACAACCGATCACTTTCCTGGTTATCTCGTCCAGTTCGGACCTGCTGAGTTCCACATCTCTTCTCCTTATCGGCGTTCATCTGCGTTCATCGGCGGTTCCATATCTTCTGCCGGTCTGCGGTCTCATGTCTTCTTCAGCAGCGCGATTGATTCGCGGACGAGGTTCTCCAGTTGGCCGTGATCGCACTGGCTGGATTTCTGGAGCCAGAACGTCACCTTCTGTTCGTTGGGCAGGTCTCGTATAGCCACGTCGAGGCCGAGGCGTTCCACGAGAGCGGGCGTAAACTGGCCCCGGCCACAGCGGATCTCGACCCGCATGGCATGGGCGTGGTTGGTGACGAGCCGGGCCCAGATCCCGGGCACCGCCGGATGGCTCAGCACGACCATGACCTTGCGGGTCCAGTCTTCGGTGATGGCGGGCTCGATCCTCTTGAGCCGGCCGAGCATCTCGACGATCAGCGAGCCCGGCCAGAGCTTCTGCCGACCCTTGGAGATCATCTGCTGGGACAGATGCCACTGCCGGCCGTTGACTTTCCACGGCTGGCGGGTCTCGACGTCTTCAGCCATCTTGCGGACGAGCCGCTGGTACGCCTGCATCGCTCGCTTGATGAAAGTCCGGCAACCGGGGGTGGCGATCTCGCGTTTGCGGTGGATCAACACGCGGATGTCGTCGGTGAGCCGCCCGGAGTGCCGGACGGTGACGCGTGGCTCGCGACCGTAGATCGGCAGCTCGTCGCAGTCGTCCAGCGGTCTGAGCGGGACGAGCCGGCGGACCTCGGCCGCGGTGAACGCCCGGGCCGGCACGCGGAAGTCGGCGTCCAGCAGCCACGCCCCGGCGGTGCGGGCGTGGAAGAACCAGGGCGTGGTGCTCCCGGGCATCTTGATCTCGACCGTGCTGCGCGAGTTGTAATTGGTGGGGGCGAGCCTGCGCCGGCCGGCGGCTTCGATCTGGTCGATGAGCCATTCCAGCGCTTCCCCCTCCCAGCGAACCTTCTCGCCGTGGCGTCCGACCCGCTCCCGGGTGTGCCAGCGCCGGCCATCCACCTCCCAGGGCATACAGGCGTCGCCCACTTCCTTGTCCTCGATGGAAAGGGCTTCGAGGACCTCGGCCCTTGCGGGATCGAACGCCTCGCGCCGGGCCCTGGGCTCGCGATCGAGCAGCTCGGCGAGGATCCTTCCGGTGTGCGAGCCGGGGTGGGCAGCCACCTTCTCCGGGGTGCCCTCGGCCACGACGTCGCCTCCGCCCTGACCGCCCTCGGGGCCGAGATCAATGACCCAATCAGCAGTCTTGATCACGTCGAGGTTGTGCTCGATGCAGACGACGGTGTTGCCCATGTCGCAGAACCGGTGGAGGACGTTCAGCAGCTTGCGGAGGTCGTCGAAGTGAAGCCCGGTGGTCGGCTCATCGAGGATGTAGAGGGTTTTACCGGTACTGGGCCGGCCCAGTTCGGCCGCGAGCTTGACCCGCTGGGCCTCGCCCCCCGAGAGGGTCGGGGCCGCCTGGCCGAGTTGAACGTAGCCAAGCCCCACGTCCTCGAGCGTTTGAAGCATCCGGCGAATCCGCGGGACGTTCGCGAAGTGCCGAAGCGCCTCCGAGACGCGCATGGACAGCACGTCGGCGATGCTCCTGCCCTTGTACTTCACCTCGAGGGTCTCGGTCTTGTACCGCGTGCCGCCGCAGGTCTCGCAGGTGATCCAGACGTCGGGCAGGAAGTGCATCTCGATGCAGCGTTGGCCGTTGCCCTCGCAGGCGTCGCATCGCCCCCCGGGCCGGTTGAAGCTGAACCGGTTGACGTTGTAGCCCCGGACCTTCGCCTGAGGCAGCCGGGCGAACAGCTCGCGGATCTGGTCGAACACGCCGGTGTAGGTGGCGGGATTGCTCGTGGGCGAATTGCCGATCGGCGTCTGATCGACGTTGATCACCTTGTCGATGAACTCGACGCCGCGGATCTCGTCGTGGCCGCCCGGCTCGGTATTGGCGCGGTGGATGCGTCTGGCCAGGGCGGCGTAGAGGATGTCGTTTACGAGCGAACTCTTGCCGCTGCCCGAGACGCCGGTGACCGCGACGAAGCATCCGAGCGGGATGTCCACGTCGATGTTGCGGAGGTTGTTCTGGCGGGCCCCGATCACCTGGAGCGTGTTGCCATTGCCCTTGCGGCGCTCGGTGGGGACGGGGATGACTTCCTTGCCGGCCAGGTATCGTCCCGTAAGCGATGCGCTGGTGCGTTTGAGCCGGCCGGGGGTGGTGGCGGCGACAATCCGACCGCCGTCCGCGCCGGCGCCGGGGCCGAAGTCGAGCACGTGATCAGACCGGGTGATCACGTCGCGGTCGTGCTCCACCATCAGCAGCGTGTTGCCGAGATCGCGCAGGTGGCTCAGGGCTGCAATCAGCCGGCGGTTGTCGCGCGGATGCAGGCCGATGGTCGGCTCATCGAGCACGTACAACACGCCGGTCAACCCGCTGCCGATCTGCGAGGCGAGGCGGATGCGCTGCGACTCGCCGCCGGAGAGCGTGGGAGCAGACCGATACAGCGTGACGTAGTCCAACCCCACCTCGACGAGGAACCTCAATCGGTCCCTGATCTCGGCGAGCACCTCGCCGGCGACCTTCCTCCGGCGGGGATCGAGCTTGAGCTTCGTGAAGAATCGATGGCAGGCATCGAGCGGCAATCGGCACACCTCGACGATGGTGCTGCCCCCGATGCGAACCGCGGCGGCGTCCGGTCGCAGCCGACTTCCGCCGCAGCGCTGGCACGGTATCTCCGTGGTCAGGTGGCTGAGCCGCTGACGGTACTGCCAGCTCGACTTTGTTGCCTCGTCGATGGCGGGATAAAAACCCTTCCACTGGAAGCGAACGCCGTTACCGCGATCGAACCAGTGCCCGCCCGTACCATATAGGATGCCGTGACGCTGCTCGTCTGAAAGTTCGCACCAGGGCCGGTCGAGGCCGAAACCCAGGAAGTCCGCGATCCTGGCGACCATGCCCAGCAGAAACGGGTTGTCGTTGATGTTCTCCCATCCGGCGATCGCTCCGGCCCGAATCGACGCCCGCGGCTGCGAGATGATCAGGTTAACGCTCGCCCCCTGCTGCGTGCCCAGCCCCTCGCACGTCTCGCACCAACCGAGCCGCGTGTTGAAGGAGAAATGGTGAGGCGTCAGCTCCTCATAGCTGGTGCCGCATTGCGTGCACGATCGACGCTGGCTGAACCGCAGCTCCCGGCCGCCGTCCAGCGGTGCGAGCATGATCCAGCCATTGCCGATCGACAGGGCCATCTCGGCACTCTCGGCAATCCGCGAGCGCTGTTGCCTGCGGATGATGATGCGATCGACGACCAGCTCGACGCTGTGCCGGCTCCGGCGGTCCACAGAAGGCGGCTTATCCAGCTCGTGCACTTCGCCGTCCACCCGCACGCGGGCGAAGCCGTTGGCCTTCTCGCGGGCGAACAGGTCGGCGTAGTCCTCGTTGCCGGCCCGCTCGATCGGGGCGAGCAACAGGACTCGGGTGCCCTCGGGCAAGTTCAGGATCTTGTCCACGATTTCATCACTGGTCTGCGTCCCGATGGGGACATCACACTTGGGGCAATAGGGCGTGCCGATCCGGGCCCAGAGGACGCGCATGTAGTCGTAGATTTCGGTGACGGTGCCGACGGTGGACCGCGGAGACCGGCTTGGGTTCTTCTGTTCGATGCTGATCGCCGGCGAGAGCCCCTCCACGTGCTCGACCTTGGGCTTGGCGATCTGGCCGAGGAATTGCCGGGCGTAAGCGCTGAGCGATTCGAGGTACCGCCGCTGGCCCTCGGCATAGATGGTGTCCAGGGCGAAGCTGCTCTTGCCGCTGCCGGAGACACCGCTGCATACGGTAACCCGACCGCGGGGGAACCTGACCGTGATATCCTTAAGGTTGTGCTGTCGTGCGCCGACGACCGTAATCTCCTTCAATTCACCGTTACCACCGGGCCGCTTGTGGCTTCGCGCCTCCCCCTTGCGGCCGCGCGAGCGCCCCTTGCGTCTTCGCGCGTCCCGCTTGCGGCTTCGCGACGTGGCGAGAACTGCGCGAAGCGCCTGGCCGGTATACGACGCCTCGCATCTGGCCACCTCCTCCGGTGTTCCCGTCACGACGACCTCGCCGCCCGCCTGGCCACCCTCGGGACCCAGGTCGATGATCCAGTCGGCGGTCTTGATCACGTCGAGGTTGTGCTCGATGACCACGACCGTGTTGTGCGTATCCACGAACCCGTGGAGCACGTCGAGCAGGCGGCGGATGTCCTCGAAGTGCAGGCCGGTGGTCGGCTCGTCGAGGATATAGAGAGTCCGGCCCGTGCTTCGCTTGACCAGCTCGCGGGCCAGCTTGACGCGCTGGGCCTCGCCCCCCGAGAGCGTGGTGGACGACTGGCCGAGCTTGATGTAATCGAGCCCGACGTCGTGCAGCGTCCGCAGCATCCTTTCGATCTTCGGAATGTTGGCGAAGTGACCGAGCGCCTCCTGCACATCCATTTCGAGCACGTCGGCGATGCTCCTGCCGCGGTAGTAGACGGCCAGCGTCTCGTGGTTGAAGCGGCGTCCCTGGCAGACGGGGCAGGTGACCCAGATGTCGGCGAGGAACTCCATGTCCATCCGGTTGGCCCCGTTGCCCTCGCAGGCCTCGCATCGCCCGCCCCCCGCGGGCCCGGTGACGACGTTAAAGCTGAACCGCCCCGGCTTGTAGCCGCGGACCCTCGCGTCAGGCAGCCGGGCATAAAGACCGCGGATCTGGTCCAAGACCTTGACGTAGGTGGCCGGATTGCTTCGCGGTGTGCGCCCGATCGGCTTCTGGTTTATGTCGATGACCTTGTCGAGGTGCTCTGAGCCTTCGATGGCGTCATGCTCACCGGGAGAGGCCTTCTCCGCGCCGTTGAGGTCCCGGGCGAGCCGTTCGCGCAGGATATCGACCACCAGCGAACTCTTGCCGCTACCCGAGACGCCGGTGACGCAGATGAACCGCCCCAGGGGGAAGTGCACGTCGATGTGCTTGAGGTTGTTGTGGCCGGCCCCGCGCACGGTGAGCCAGCGCAAGCGGTCGCTGACAACCGTCTTATCGTTCCCGTTGGGACCCCGTCGCCTTCCTGCTGAATGATCGTGCGCAATCATGCGGCGCCTCCGCCGCCAAACGGCCGCGCAGGCTGAAGCCCGCGGCTCATTGGTGTTGCGTAATCACGCACCGGCATTTAGATTCCCGCCTCCCGCGCGAGCGCCTCCAGATCCCCTTCGATGCTCAATTGGCGGGCCCACTTGCGAAGGTAGGCCCAGTCCAGCCGGCTTCCCTGCACGCGCACAACGCTCAGCGCATTGTCCCACTGCTTCCGTGAGCGCGTATCCCTGCGCCGGAGGAGCTTCATCAACACAATATCCTCCGGGGATACAATCCAGAATGTGACGCCGCTGTCCGGATGCGCCATCTTTATTCGCCGCTGGAAAAGCTGTTGATGATAGGGTGTTTCCGCAAGGACACTGATGTCAAACTTGAGTCCGGTAGTCTGGTCGAGGATGTTGGTTATCGAATGATCGAGAGCGGCGCGACGGAGCGTTTCTGCGTCAGCGTAGAATCGAGGCGCCATTCTTCCGGCAAAACGTGGCGCCTGGTCGGGGGTCATAAGCACAACAATATCGACGTCGATGCTGGTGATCGGCTCGCCGTGTATGCTGCTGGCCACGGAGCCCGTCACCGCATAGGGCACCCCTTCAGCATCCAGTGCGCCGGTCACCAGTCTTATCGAGCCGATCATTCCTTCGATAGCCATTTGCCCGATCCTCCTGAACCCTGTTTCAGCGGTTGTTTCCTGAGTAGGTGGAGCACATCCGTCATCTCACATAGGAGTCGTAAGTTGTTGGTGGGCCCGCGGGCGGCCGCCAAGTGTTCCTGCTTCATCCGGTCGCGCTGGGCCGATGTCATGCGATCGAGCATGTCCTGGGTCATTTCGCACAGACGAGCGAAACGCCGGCACATTTCGTCGTCGGCGATCGGGTGATCGGATTGATCCGTCACGTTGGAGGCTCCTGATTGGCCCCGTCGCCGGGGACGGGGAAATCTGTCATCTCCTGCCAGAGGCGCCGCATGCGAAGCCGAAAGCGCCCTCTACGCTTTGCCCTTGGCCGCCTTCTTTCGCTGCCTTGTCTTCTTGGCCGGTTTGTCCGGCAGTGTGCTTGTATCCACCGGGCGGCGCTGTTTGGGCACCTCAATCTCCTTTCTGCCCGCCAGGTAGTCCCCGGTCACGGACTCGGGCGCGTCGGCGATTTCGTCAAGGGTACCCGTGGCCACGATGTCGCCGCCTCGCACGCCGGGCCCCGGGCCGAAGTCCACGATGAGATCGGCGGTCTGCATGGTCTGCTCGTCGTGCTCGACCACGATGACGGTGTTGCCCATGTCGCGCAGGCGCTCCAGGCTGGCCAGCAACTGCCGGTTGTCGCGCGGATGCAGGCCGATAGACGGCTCGTCCAGCACGTATAGCACGCCGACCAGCCCGCAGCCGATCTGACCCGCCAGACGGATCCGCTGGGATTCTCCACTCGAGAGGGTGGGAGCCGACCGGTCGAGCGTGAGATAGTCCAGCCCCACATTCGACAGAAACGCCAGCCGACCGCGGACCTCCTTGAGCACCTCTTCGGCGATCAGGCTCTCGGTCGCGTTCAGTTCGAGCGAATCGAAGAACTCGCGAACCCGGCTCACGGACAGCGCGCACAGCTCGGGCAACGACAGGCCGCCAACGCGAACCGCCCGGGCCTGAGGGTTGAGCCGCGACCCGCCGCAGTCCTGGCAGGGGCACCGGCGCATGAACTTCTCGTAATAGGCGCGGACGAACGAGGCCCTGGCCTGGCGATACTTGCTCTCGAGTTCGGCAATGACACCTTCAAACGTACCCCCGTGCTTCCACATCCGGCCGGAATATCGCCATTCAAACGTGATGTGCTCGTCGCCGGTGCCGAACAGCAGGGCGTCGCGTGCTTTCTGGGGGAGCCTGTTCCATGGCAATCGGATGTCGAACCCGACGTGCCGGGCGACCCCTTCGTAAATGTGCCGGCGCCATCGTCCGGGCCGCTTGCGCATCGGGGCGATACAGGGGGCGTAGAACGGCAGCGACGGATCGGGAACGAGCAGATCAGGATCGAAGTCGCAGCGGGTGCCCATGCCATCGCAGCTCAGACACATGCCGGTCGGCGAGTTGAAGCTGAACAGTTGCGGCGACGGTGCGTCAAGCCCGATGCCGCAGTGGGTGCATGCGAAACGCGAAGACAAGAGCAGGTCTGCCGTGAGGTCGTTCCCCTGGCTCGTCCGTCGCGGGCGCGAAGAGGTTAAGCCACTTCCCGTGTCTTGTCGGGATCCGGCGTTTGCCCTGCGGGCCGCTTCGCTATGCTTCCGTGGGTCATCAGTGGGGGTAATGACTACCGTGCCGTCGCCCATCGCCAGGGCGTTCTCGATGCCCTCGGTTAGCCTCGGGCGGACCCCGTCACGGATGGTCAGCCGGTCGATGACGACCTCGATGTCATGGCGGTTATGCCGGCCGAGCCTGGGCGCGGCGTCGAGATGCACCACCTGCCCGTCGATCCTCGCCCGCGCGTAGCCGCGGCGCCGGAGGTCGTCGAGCAGATCGAGATGCTCGCCTTTCTGCCCCCGCACGACGGGTGCCAGCACGAGGATGTGCGAGTCGGGCGGCAGGGCGAGAACTCGCCCGACGATCGATTCGGCGGTCTGGGCGGTGATCCGCCGGCCGCATTCCGGGCAGTGCTGCCGGCCTGCGCGGGCATAAAGGACCCGGAGGAAATCGTAGATGCCCGTCACCGTGCCGACCGTGCTGCGGGGATTCCAGCCGCCCGCCTTCTGCTGGATGGCAATCGCTGGACTGAGCCCGGTGATCTGGTCCACGTCGGGTTTGGCCAGCGTGCCGAGGAATTGCCGGGCATACGCGCTGAGCGACTCGATGTACCGCCGCTGGCCCTCCGCATAGAGCGTGTCGAACGCAAGACTGCTCTTGCCGCTGCCCGACACGCCGGTGAAGCAGATCAGCCGGTTGCGTGGCAACTCGATCGAGACGCTGCGAAGGTTGTGCTCACGCGCACCACGTATCGAAATCACGGGCGAACTCATGCCGGCGCCCCTTTCCAAGCCGTCGCCGGCGGGTATCCGCCGGTCAAGGCCAATCCGGCATTGTATCCTCACGCGCGATTCCGACCAAGTCGGGTTGACCGCTTCTGCCGATCACGGGCCCGTAACGCCAAAAAGCCGCGGCCAACTTTTGCAACCCGGTCGGGTCTGCTACAATAGTCGCGGGAGTACGCTACTGCCGCGAGAATCCATCGTGGTTACAGGGAAGCACGACAAATGGTCAGGATGCATCGCTGGATTGTAAGGGTGTTGATGGTCCTTTTGCTGGCCGCCGTGCCGGGCGGTTTCATCGAGTGCGACCTCGAGGATGGCGAGCTGGAAGTCGATCTCGATGAACTGGACCTCGACGACGGGGTCCGCGTCGATCTCTGGTACGAGCCTGCCGGAAACTGAGGGCCTTTGCGGCAACATGCCCCCGGCAAGCCGGCACCGGTTCCGGCGTCTGTGCTTGCCCGGCGTGGCGGGTTGGGCTTACGCGCCGTGGGCCTGCAGATCGTCGCAACCACAGACCAGGAATGTCCCCGAGGTACCATGGCAAGGCAAGCGCAGAACATCGGTTTGTGGCTGGTGGGGGCCTGCGGCGGCGTCGGCACCAGCGTTGCCCTCGGAATCGAAGCGATTCGGCGCAAGCTCACCGAGCCCCTCGGGCTGATCGGTCACCTGCCACCCTTCAAGAAGCTCGAACTTGCCCCGCTGGATCGCTGGGTGATCGGCGGCCACG
Source organism: uncultured Planctomycetales bacterium (assembly GCA_964579675.1). Lineage (GTDB taxonomy): Bacteria > Planctomycetota > Phycisphaerae > UBA1845 > PWPN01 > CAZOIA01. Next base: position 20,644 of record CAZOIA010000047.1, read on the forward strand.
AGATCCGTCGAACCACGTTCGAGGCCGCCGCCCGCGAGATGTACGAGCAATCAGGCGTGCTCAGCCCGGAGATGATCGCGGCCTGCCGGGGCTGGCTTCGGCAATGTGATCGCAACATTCGCAGCGGGACGGTTGTCAACTGTGGCCCAACGATCGGCAGGATGGCCGACCGCCGGGACGTTCGCCGGAAACGGTCCGCGGCCGGCTGGATAGCGGCCCTGGCGGACGACATCCGTTCATTTGCCCGGCGGCATCGGCTCGCCCGGGTGGTGGTCGTCAACGTCGCGTCCACCGAACCGCACCGCCAGATGCCGCAGGCTCATAAAGGTAGCAAAGCGCTCCGGGCTGAAGACCTCTCCCGGCTGTCGGCCAGTTCGCTGTACGCCCTGGCCGCCATCGAGGCCGGCGCCGGTTACATCAACTTCACACCGTCCACGGGCATCGACCTGCCCGCCGTCCGCCGCCGGGCCGACGATCGCGGCATCGCCTATATGGGCCGCGACGGCAAGACCGGTGAGACCATGATGAAGTCCGTGCTGGCACCGATGTTCGCCGCCCGCAACCTGCGCGTGCTCAGTTGGGTGGGCCACAACATCTTCGGGAATCGCGACGGCATCGTGCTCGACGACCCCCGCAACAAGGAAACCAAGATACGATCCAAGGACCAGCCAGTTCGCGAAATCCTCGGATACCGCCCCGAGACGTTAGTCTCCATCGAGTACGTCAAGTCGCTTGGTGACTGGAAGACGGCCTGGGACCACATCCATTTCGCCGGCTTTTTGGGCACGAAGATGGCGTTGCAGTTTACGTGGCACGGCTGCGATTCGATCCTGGCCGCCCCGCTGGTGATTGAACTGGCCCGCTTCACCGAGCGCGCCGCCCGCGACGGCCGGACCGGGCCGCTCAGGCACCTGGCCTGCTTCTTCAAGAGCCCGATGGGCGTCAGGGAGCAGAGTTTTGTCCGACAGTACGACGCGCTGCTGGAATACGCCGATGCCGCGGCGACGGATCGGCCATGAGTTGAAAAACCTCCCGATGAAGCTCGCCTACAGTGCCAACGCCTATATGCGTTTCCCGATCGCCGAGGCGATCCGGCGGATCGCCGATCTCGGGTACACCGGCATCGAGCTGATGGCTGACGTGCCGCACGCCTGGCCCGAGGACGTCACGCCCCGCCAGATCGCGGCCATACGCAAGGCACTTGATGATCACAGGCTAACGATCTCGAACGTCAACGCCTTCATGATGAACAAGATCAACGACCCCCGGCAGCCCTACTGGCACCCGTCATGGATCGAGCCGGACCGGGCGTACCGGCAAATCCGGATCGATCACACCATCCGCAGCCTGACCCTGGCCAGCCAGCTCGGCGCGCCGCACGTCAGCACTGAGCCCGGCGGCCCAATTGAAAACGAAAGCGATCGGGCCGCCGCCACGGATACGTTCGTCGAGATGCTCAAACCGGTGCTCGACCACGCCGCCAGGACGGGGGTGAAGCTGCTGATCGAGCCCGAACCGGGGCTGCTCATCGAGAACCTGACCCAATCCCTTGAGCTTCTCCGGCGGATTGAGTCGCCCTGGATGGGCCTGAACTACGACATCGGGCACTTCTACTGCGTGAGGGAGCCGCTCGCAGAGTCAATCGAGCGACTCGGCCCGCACATCCAGCACGTTCACATCGAGGACATCGCTGCAACCCGCCGTCACCACCACCTCGTCCCCGGTGATGGAGCGATCGACTTTGGGGGAGTCTTCCAGGCGTTCGAGCGGATCGGCTACCGCGGCTGGCTCACGGTGGAGCTGTATCCCTTTGCGGATGATCCGGATACCGCCGGTAAGCGGGCGCGCGAGAACCTTCTGTCACAATGCTGATACCACCACCGAGCCGGAACCCGAACGGCCGATCCAGGTTCCTTGGGCGACGTAGACGTTGACCGATTCAGGGGTTCCGGGAGAAGTAGTCCCACGTTTCAAAGCATTTGGCGGATTTTGATGATGGCCCCGACGGCAGGGCGATACTCTTGTCTACGGTTGTGCCTCCTGCGTTCGTCGGCATGGCTGTCTCGTGGACGAACCGGGCATGGAAATCGGTATACCCTACGTTGTATCCGTTCTTATGTGCAAAGTGCCCGATCCCGACCCCGTCATGCATGGCGCTCCTGATGTAAACGTCCGCCATCAGCGCGTACACGTTGCGTATGCCGTACTTGGGATTGCCGGTGGCGGCGCGTTTGTCCTGGAGCCAGGATCGGTATTCATCCATAAGCCTCCAGTTGCCGGTGTCGTCGGGATCCTCGTTCGCCGGGTCGGGATAGGCATCCTTCCCGGCGTCTCTTGGATGCCTTGAGATCAGCTTGTCGTTCTGGCCCCTTCGAGATCCTGCCATGGGAACCGCGTAAATGTACGCCATGAAGGTGGTGGGCTCATCGTGGTCGAGGAAACCGGATCCGCCGTAGTTGTTGCCGTTGAGCATCCACGTGCCGCGCGGCATCACCGGATTGCTGGGGCAGAAAAAGATGTCCAAAACCTCCCCGGCGTACCTCCTGTCGTACAGAACACCAGTGTTCACACGTTCGTGGCCATGCTTCATGTAGTACTTGAATATGTCGTATCCCACCATCGGCAGTAACTGCTTGTGGTCCGCCGAATACAGCGAGAAGGCGCTGCCGAACTGGTGGAGGTTGGACAGGCAAACGGCCCGCCGGGCCTGTTCCCTGGCCTTGGCGAGCGACGGCAGCAGAATCGCCAGCAGCAGGGCAATAATCGCAACAACCACCAGGAGCTCGATGAGCGTGAAACCATGCCCGAACGGGAACCGCTTTACCCGGCGGTATCTCATCGCGAGACGGAATATCCACATGGCCGGCTCCTCAGACACCGGGAAGCATAAACAGGCTGCACAGCCTGCCAGCAGGGTGCCCTGCTTGGCCCATGCCCCTAGAATAGTCTACACTAAGGGCAGATTCCTGTCAACAGCAGGCTCCCACGAACCCCCGGGGCCCAACAAAGCCCTTGGCCTGGCGGTTCGCGCGGTCAGCCCGCCACGCCGCCTCCGGCACTCCCCTCGCGAGTCTCCCAGTGGAATGTTAGACATATTTCAAACGCTCGTCCACGAAAACGCCAGGTATTGAGCGACATCCCTGATTCTTGGCCGAACATCGGCGCCGGCCCTGCCGCGACCGCCCCCTGGAATGCTTTTCGTCGCGCCAAAGCCGTGCCATTGGCGAAAACCGGGGGCCTGGCCCACCGGCGCCGGGAATGGCTGCGGCCTGCGTCGAGATTCAGTGAAGCGGGCGTAATTCCGCCCACGATTTCGGGAACCATACGCTCGACGGTCTGGCCATATTCGGTCTCCGGCTTCCCTGGCGCGCTTCGTTGACATTGGGGCGGCTTCGTGCCACTCTGCGCATGTTGCAAGTGGCTGTCTGGCTTGGCCTGGCAACCTGTGGATCGCCTTTGTAATGTGGAGTGTGAAGGAGGTGAAAAGACACTCGAGCAGGATCTGTTGGAAAGCGGCAATTCCGGCAACCCACGCCACAGGGGCAAAACGCAGCAGGCGGAGCAAGAGGTCCCAGTCGGCCGACGCCGCCGCGTGGAAACCTGAGACGTCCTCCCCTGAGTCCAGATACATCAAACCCACCGGTTGGCGGAAGTGGGCCTTCCGACTGGCGGCCGTGATTGTTCCTGTGGTACTGTTCCTCCTGCTGCTGGAACTCGGGCTTCGGCTCTTTGGCTGCGGCCACCCCGCCCCTTTCTTCGTCCCCATCGAGGGCCAGGACGCCCATACCACCAACCAGAAGTTCGGGTGGCGGTTCTTCCCGCCGGTCATTTCCAGAACGCCCGTGGTGTGTCGCTTGCCGGCAGAGAAGGACAGCAACACCTACCGCATCTTCGTACTCGGCGGGTCGGCGGCCCAGGGGACCCCAGCTCCCGCTTTCAGCTTCGGACGCATCCTCCAGATCATGCTCGAGGAGCAGTATCGCGGCGCGAAGTTCGAGGTCGTCAATACGGCCATGACCGCCATCAACTCCCACGTCGTGCTGACCATCGCCCGGGACTGCGCCGACTACGACCCCGATCTGTTCATCGTTTACATGGGCAACAACGAAGTCGTGGGCCCCTACGGCCCCGGAACCGTGTTTCAAGGCTACTCCCCCAGCCGATTCATGATCCGGGCTGGCATCGCTGCGAAAGCCACCCGAATCGGACAGCTCATTGAAAGCTTAGCCGGGTTACTGGGCAAACCCAACGAAGGCCTTACGGACTGGAAGGGGATGGAGTTCTTCCTCAACAACCGCGTGACGGCCGACGATCCCCGCCTGGCGAGGGTCTACAGTCACTTCCGGGAAAACCTGTCCGATGTCTGCGAGGCGGCACGGGGAGCCGGAGCTAAGACCATCGTCTGCACCGTCGTGTCGAATCTGAAAGACAACGCCCCGTTTGCATCCATGCATCGGTGGGATCTGTCGCGGGCCGATCAGGCTGGATGGGAGGAAATCTATAACGCCGGCACCGATCTCGAAGAAAGGGGGCTCTACGGCCAGGCGGTCGAGAAGTACCTCGCCGCCGCCGACGACGACGACCGTTTTGCGGCTCTGCACTTCCGCCTGGGACGGTGTTTTGTGGCCTTGCAAGAGCGCGACCGGGCCCACGATCACTACATCCGGGCCCGGGATCTCGATGCACTCCGATTCCGTACCGATACGCAATTGAACGAAGCCGTCCGGGAAGTGGCCGAGGCAAAGGAGTCACGGGGCGTCTACCTGGTCGATGCGGTCCGTGTCTTCGAACAAAGCGACAAAACACGATACGGGATCCCCGGGCAGGAACTGCTCTTCGAGCACGTCCACCTGAACTTCGCCGGCAACTACGTCCTCGCCGAGGCCGTCTTCCAGAAGCTGGCCGGCCTCCTGCCTCAATGGGTGCGCGATCACGCCTCCAAGCGAAGCGCCCTCCCGTCACAGGACCGGTGTGCCCGTCGCCTTGCCCTGACCGCCTGGGATCGATACAGGAGAGCAGGAATGATCTTCGATGTCCTGCGTCGTCCTCCATTCGTCAACCAGTTGGATTACGAGCGGAGGCGGGCCCTGAGCCAAGAGCATCTGGAGGAGCTCAAGAGGCAGGCCACCTCCAAAGAAGCTATCCAGGAAGCCCGCCGCACTTATCTCTGGGCGATCGCCCTGAAACCGGACGACTTGTTGATACGCGGGAATCTGGCAAAGATGCTGCTCGATCTCGGCGACGCCCACGGGGCCGCCGAGCAGTTAGATTATCTGGTCTGGAGGGTGCCGGGCATCGCGGATTGGCACGCGGACCTGGGCGTCAGCCTGGTCGCGCAAGGAAGAACGACAGCAGGCATGGAACAGGTCGGCCGCGCGCTGCAGATCATGCCCGACTATGCCCAGGCGCATGGTAACCTGGCGATCGTCCTGGCCCAGCAGAACAAGCTCGGGGAGGCCGCTCAGTATTTCCGCCGGGCCCTGCGGATCAATCCCGACTACCAGCGGGCTCACTACGGCCTGGCGGGAGTTCTCGTGCGGCAAGGGGAGCTTAATGAAGCCGTCGCCCACTATAGCGAATCGCTGCGGCTTAGGCCCCACCACCCCGAGGCGCACTACGACCTGGCCACTACCCTCGCCCAACAAGGCAAAACCGATGAGGCCGTCACGCACTTCGCCGAGGCGCTGCGCCTCAAGCCCGACTACGCGCAGGCGCACTACAACCTAGCGGTAGCCCGGTCGCGCCAAGGCGAGACCGGCCAGGCCGTTGTCCACTACAGTGAGGTACTCCGGTTGATGCCCGACTCGCTCGATGTCCTCGGCAATCTGGCGTGGATCCTGGCCACAGATGACAGTGCCGAGGTTCGTGATCCGGCAAGAGCGATCCAACTTGCCGAACGCGCTTGTGCACTAACCGGGCACAAACAGCCGGCCATGCTCGATACTCTAGCGGCCGCCTACGCCAGCGCGGGCCGATTCTCCCAGGCTGTCGAGACGGCGAAAAAAGCCGCCGCCTTGGCCGAGGCCTCGGGACGGTCCGAGCTCGCCGGCGATATCCGAGCCCGCCTGCGGCTCTATCGTGAGGGGCGTCCATACCGCCAGCCGCCCCAACCGCCACATCCTGTTCGCCCATAGTCTGTCGGGTATCCGGAGAGCCGCTTGCCGACGGAAGGCCCGGACTTTGCCTCGTAGCGCAGTTTTTGCGGTGCAGCTTTCCTGACCTACTCGCCCGGACAGATGAACGGGGTTTTGGGCTGCCCCGCCTTTCCTGGCTTTCCCTCGACTTTCTGTTGACAGCAGTTTGACTTTCCGGTAGACTGACCAGCGTGGCAAGTCGTTTCGCCTTGCGCACATGATGTGGCAAGCCATCTCGAAGGAAGTTCCCGATTGCGGGAGGCGGAGGAGTGAGGCGTACCACTTCCGGAAAACGAAAGGTCTACTTGTGGTGTAGTGTGGTTTTTGGTGGACCGCGCAATGCCACGGGATGATGGAACGGAGGTGTTGGGAGAGATACTTCAGACTCCATGTGAAATCGTAACCCGAAAGCGGGTGAATCAGTTCGTTCGATCAGGTCCGTATGACCGGTCGTGAAGGGGCAAGTTGTCTTTAGAGGGAAAGGGCGATCGGGCGGCCTGCGTACAAAAGGCCCGAAGGAGGATAGAGTATGAACGCGAAGGGAATGTCAGTTTGGATGACGGCTGTGTTGGCCGTCGCGTTTGGAGTGTCGTCGGCCTTAGGGGTTCCCTTGATCGACCTCGGGGCCGATGAGATCCCGAACGACGTGTCGGCGGACGGCGTGGTGGTCAGTGGAAACGGTGCCGCCGGTGGGTTCATCTGGACCCAGGCCAACGGCCAGAAGACGGTTGGCAATGACGTCGTCGGGGTTGAGCACCACGCCGGCACCGTGTGGCTCGGCGGCAACATCTCGCCAAACGCCCACCGGTGGGACGGCACTGTGGCCGGCGCCGGGGCGTGGACCCAGCTTCCGTTGATGGGCGGACGCGACTGGAAGGCCAAGGGCATTGGCGTCAAATCCGACCAGAGCGACGTGTGGATTGCTGGCTATGCCAATGATGACGGCAATCCATACAAGTCCGCGGGCCGTTACAAACAGAGTGCGAACAGTACGGCGGCCTACAGTTTGCCGCCCGGCGGCCACGACCACTCGTACTTCTACGCTTCGTCGAATGTCGGGAACTTCTGCGGCCAGTACCAGTACGGGGGCAGTCCGCCCGGAGGCGGCGCCCGGAACGCGATGAGGTCCAATGGCGTCGCCCTGGATACGCTGATGGGGCCGGCCAGCACCTCCCGCCAGGGGGCGGCCCATGCGATCTCCAGTGACGGCAACGTCAAGGTCGGCTTCAGCAACCGGGCCGCCGGCCTAGAACAGGCGACCTACTGGCCGGCCAGTGACACGCCTACGGCGATCCCGTACGTGGCGGGCAGCGGCCAGGAATGGTGCAGGGCCTATGAGGTCAACGGTGACGGCAGCATGATCGCCGGCCGGGACTATACCTTCGCCACCACGTCGAACATCTGGTGGATCTGGACCAGCACCGGTGGCACCCAGACCGTAAGCTCGTACCTGACGAGTTTGGGTGTCGATCTCACCGGCTGGGACCCGGCAACGATGCGGATTGAAGGCATGTCCGACGACGGCTCGGTCATCTGTGGTCAGGGCGACATGCCTGGCGGGAGCATGCACGGCTGGGTCATTCCCGAGCCGGCCACGCTGTCGTTGCTCGCCCTCGGTGGCCTGTTGCTGCTGCGCCGGCGGCGGTGACACCAGGCGGCGGTCGTTCGGTTGACGGACCGCCGGAGTTTGAGACTGATCGGGCCAAGCTGTGCGGACCACAGGTGGCGATAAACGCTTGTGGTCCGCAGGGCAGGCCTGAGAGCCCGGGGGGTAGGACCGGGGGGGGAAGTGGTGCGCGGAGCGGTGTCATAATTGAGCAAGCAGGAAGGTCTGGTCTTGGGACCGCGCTGGATGGCGGTGTCCCCCGGCCAAATGCGGAGTACGAGCTATGACCATCATGAAACGTAGTTCTTCAGCGATGTTGGCGTGCGGGCTGGCAATGTCGGTGTCGGCCGCCTTCGGCCAGACGACGACCACGTTCAACGGGGTAGGGCAGCTTACGGGCGGCACCGGCTCCCGGTGCTACGCGGTCTCGCCGGGTGGTTCCATGATCGTCGGGGAGGCGGTGAATTCCGCGGGCGAGACGGTAGCAGTCAGCTACGACCGGATTGCCGGTGCGCCGCAGCTCCAAGCTCTGGGCTTCCTTGACGCCACCAACAGGGAGAGCAAGGCTCGCGGTGTCGGAATTCACTCGACCGGGACGGTGCACATCTCGGGCACCGCCAAGAACAGCAGCAACAACGAACAAGCTTTCCACTGGTCGGGTGACCGGACGGGCACCGGCTCGTTCAGCGCTATCGGCTTCCTGTCCGGGGGGAGCTGGGCCAGGGGCGCAGGTCTGCATATCGTCGGGGACACGGTTTACATCACCGGCGAGAGCGAGAGCAGCACCTCCTACCCGGGTTACGGGGAAGCCTTCCGGTACCGGTCCGACGTCCCGTCGGTGCTGGCCCTGGGCTATCTCAACGGGACAAGACACTGGAGCCGAGGCTACGATATCGGTTTCAGAAATAGCGAGACGGTCATCGCGGGCTACAGCTGGAGCCGATGGGGCGGCGGGGCGAACGCACGGGAGGCCTTCAAGTGGACCCCGACGGGTGGCGGCACTATGTACGGCCAGAAGGGGCTCGACTGGATCTGCGGCGGTGAACAGTGGCAATACGCCGCCGGGCCTAACCAAACCGCGGACACGACCGCCAATGCCGACAACATTCAGGTAGTCCCCCCCGGCACCACCGGCCTCGACCCCAACGACATCGTCATCTCGGCGGGGCCCGATAACCAATTGAAAGACCAGCTCAACCCGGGCGGCGACGACATCAACTGGCCCATCGGCGTCAGCCCTTCTGGTTCGGAGAGCCTGTTCCGGGCCATCTCGGCCGACGGGCGGTACATGGTGGGCCGGGCCACCTATCCCGGCGGCGGGGGGTTGTTCGAGGCCTGCATGCGCGACGTGAAGAACCGGGACTACACTACGCCTGACAACTGCGGCGGCGTCGCGTTCCACTGGCCGCTTGGGTTCGCGCCCGGCGACAACTACAGTGAAGCCCTGGCGGTTTCCACCGGCGGCGGGGCCGGCCGCGAGGGACTGGTCGCCGTCGGCTGGAGCTCAGAAGTGCCACCGAGTGGGCCGGCCGGCCCCCACCGGGCCTTCATCTGCTTTATCGTGGACGGTCTCGATTCCTGGTTCCTGAAGCACCAGGGAGCACCTGAAGGCGAAAACGGGGCGAGTGCCGCCAGCCGCTTCAAGGACACGAAGGATCTGAGGGCCTGGCTGGTGAGCGAGGGCATCGACATGACCGGCTGGGAGCTGCGGGAGGCCGACGGCGTCTCGGACGACGGGTCGGTCGTCGTGGGCTGGGGCCTGCACAACGGGGTCGAAGAGGGCTTCTTGGTTACGATCGAGCCCCAGGCCCTGGGGGCCTGTTGCGTGCAGACCGGCTGGGGTTCCGGCACCTGCACCGTTACTTACGAGGACA
>CAZOIA010000048.1:0-30066 GCA_964579675.1 uncultured Planctomycetales bacterium
CCTGGCGCATCCGCAGATACTCCCCTCCCTGACGGTCGGGGTTCGGAAAAGCGACGTGCCGTCCCGTTCTCCGCCCGAAGGTCCCCGCCGGAACTGTCACGCACCCGTTCGGATGCAGTGGAGTGGCTTGGAGGCCAGGAGCTGGAAGGTCGTAGGCACCCCGGGGGGAGTTGACCCCGCGGGCGGGTTCAGCTACCCTACGATGGCCGGTCCCGGGTGTAGCAGCGTTTTCTTACTTGCCATCGGACCCGGGTGCGGGACCGCCTCGATACCCGGTGGTGTAATCGGTAACACACCAGGTTTTGGTCCTGGCATTCCTGGTTCGAGTCCAGGCCGGGTAGTATAGACATGACCAGATCAGTAGCGGCAATCATTTTGGCGGCGGGCAAGTCCACCCGCATGGTGACCGACTTGCCAAAGGTCCTGCACGAGGTGTGTGGACGGCCGATGCTCGCCTATGTCGTCGATGCGTGCCGGGCCGCGGGGATCGAACGGATCGTGTGCGTGGTCGGGTATCAGAGAGACGCCGTCATCAGCAGTTTCGCCGACGACGCCGGGATCACCTGGGTCGATCAGACCGGGCAGAAGGGAACCGGGCACGCGGCCATGATCTGTCGGGAGGCTCTCAGTGACTTCGACGGCGACCTGCTGGTGATCGCGGGTGACATGCCGCTGCTGCGAAGCGAGACGCTCGAGCTGCTCGTCCAACGGCACGAAAAGGAGCACTCCGCGGTCACGCTGGCGACGGCGGTCCTGGATGATCCGACGGGTTATGGCCGAATCATCCGCGACGAGTACGGCAACCTGGAGGGTATCGTCGAGCAGGGCGACTGCACGGATGAGCAACGCCGCATCAAAGAGATCAATCCGAGCTACTACTGCTTCGACAAGGAGCTGCTGTTCAAGGCGCTGGCGGAGGTCCGGCCCGACAACGTCAAGGGCGAGTATTACATCACCGACGCCCTGCACATTCTGATTCAGGGCGGTCATCGGGCGGTGGCGGTGACGGCGGTGGCCCCGGAAGACGCGATGGGCATCAATAGCCGGCGGGAGCTGGCCGAGGTGGGGCGGATCATGCAGAACCGCATCCAGCGGAATCTGATGAGCCAGGGTGTCACCATCGTCGATCCGCCGAACACCTGGGTTGACATTCGGGCCCGGATCGGACAGGACACGGTGATCCATCCGTTCAGTTACATACACGGGCGGGTTAGAATCGGGCGGCGCTGCAGCATCGGCCCCTTTGCTTACCTCCGTGACGGCACGGTGCTGGGAAATGACGTAGTGGTGGGCGTGTTCACGGAGTTGAAGAACAGCTCGCTGGGGAACGGGACGCGGGCCCGCCATCTGAGTTATATCGGTGATGCCCAGATCGGCCAACGGGTCAACGTGGGGGCCGGGACCATCTTCGCGAACTTCGACGGCCGCCGGATCCACCGTGCCCAGGTGGGCGACGACACGTACGTCGGCAACGGATCGATCCTGGTCGCGCCGCTGACCGTTGCGAGCAACGAGCAGATCGCGCACGGATCAATTGTGAAGCCGACCGACCACGCCAATCGAGACGGTGAGCCATGACGGAAGCTCGACCGGATTTCGTGGACATGCCCGGCGACGCGGGCTTGAAGGTTTTCGGCGGGACGAGTAACCCCGGGCTGACGCAGGCAATTGCTGAGACGCTCGGGATCCAGGTTGGGCGGGCCAAGATTGACCGTTTCCCCGATGGGGAAACGACCATCAAGCTCGAGGACGACGTGCGGGGGCGGGATGCTTTCCTCGTGCAATCCACCAGCCCGCCGGTGAATGAGAACCTGATGGAGCTGCTCATTTTCATCGATTGCCTGCGGCGGGCGTCGGCGCGGCGGATCACCGCCGTGGTCCCCTACTTCGGCTACGCGCGGCAGGACCGCAAGTCCGAGGGCCGGACCCCGATCACCGCCAAGCTCGTGGCGAATCTGATCAGCGAGGCAGGGGCTCACCGCGTGCTCGCGATGGACCTCCACGCCGAGCAGATCCAGGGTTTCTTTGATCTGCCGCTGGATCACCTCTCGGCCATGCCGGTCATCGCCGGATACGTCGAGAAGATGCAACTCAGGGATTGCGTCATCGTATCACCCGACGTGGGGAACGTGAAGCAGGCGACCGCCTATGCCGTCAAACTGGGGATGGAACTGGCGGTGATCGATAAGCGGCGGTTGGGGGGCGATTCCACGCTGGCGTCCCGCGTGATCGGTGATGTTCGGGGTAAGATGGTCCTGTTGTTCGACGACATGGTTACCACGGCAGGGACGGCCACCGAGGCAGTTCGTATTCTTCGCGAGCATGGCGCCAGGAGGTTCGTGCTGGCGGCGACGCATCCGATCTTTGCCGGCCCGGCGGTCGAGCGGGTTCGGGCCGCCCGCATCGACCAGATCGTGGTGACCAACACCATCCCCCTCGGCCCGGGGATCCGCGACGGATTGCCGCAGGTTACCGTGCTCTCGGTGGCGCCGCTTCTGGGCGAAGCGATCCGGCGGATCCATCTGAACCAGTCGGTCAGCGCGCTGTTCCGGAATGGGGCTTGACTCGCCCGGCGTGAACGGGGGACGACGTAGAGCCGGTGGCAAGAGGATAGAGAACGACAAGTTGGTCGATCGCAGGCGATCCGGCCAACGTTAGTGAGGCAGCAATGGAAATCGCAACCCTTCAAGCGGAAACACGAGAGGCTGGAGGCACCCGGGCCGCCCGACGTCTTCGGCGGCAGGGCAAGGTGCCGGCCGTCATCTACGGGCACGGCCAGAGTCCGGAGAACGTGGCGGTGTCGGCCCGCGACCTCAGCAACTTGCTGGAGCATGGTGCACACGTTCTTCAAGTCAGCGTCGAGGGCCAGAATCGGCAGGTGTTGATCAAGGACGTTCAGTTTGATCATCTGGGGACCGACCCGGTCCACGTGGACTTCACGCACGTGGACCTGGCCGAGCGGGTGCACGTGTCGATACCGCTGGAGTTCCGGGGCACGCCGGTGGGAACGCACGAGGGAGGCGTCCTGGATCACGGTCTGGTGGACCTCGAGGTGGAATGTCTGGTTACCGAGATTCCGGAGTCGATCCGGGTGAACGTAGCGGACATGAAGCTGGGGGACTTGCTGCACGTGCGGGACCTGGAACTGTCGGAGAGCGTAAGGGCGGTGACGCCGGCGGAGGCAATCGTCTGTTCGGTTCGGGCGAAGACGGCGGCGGCCGCGGTGGCCGAGGAAGCCGAAGCCGAGGCAGGAGCCGAGGAGGAACCGGAGGTCATCGGCCACAAGCAGAAAGAGGAAGGAGCCGAGCCCGGTTCCAAGGAGTAACCTCCGACACGGGCGGGGCTGGGCGTCGGTGATGAAGCTCATCGTGGGGCTCGGAAACCCGGGCCGGAAATACGAGAACACCCGGCATAACGTCGGGTTCTGCCTGATCGACGAGCTTTCCCGGCGATGGCAGGTGCAGGTGGATCGGCGACGCTTCAGTGGGCTTTTGGGGAGCGGGCGATTTGGGGACGAACGGGTGCTGCTGTTCAAACCGACGACTTACATGAACCGCAGTGGCCGGGCCGTCCGGGAGGCGGTGGCGTTTCACAAGCTGGCGTTGGAGGACTTGCTCGTGGTGGTGGATGACCTGGCCCTGCCCCTGGGTCGTTTGCGGATTCGATCGAGGGGGTCGGGAGGCGGGCACAACGGTCTGACCGATGTCATCGACGAGTTGGGGGAGGAGCGGTTCGCCCGGCTCCGGATCGGCATCGAATGGGTGGAGAGCCACAGAGCGGTCGATCACGTGCTGGGTGCGTTTTCCCCGGAGGACCAGCGGCGGATGGATCAGGCCATCCTTCGGTCCGCCGAAGCGGTTGAGTGTTGGCTCACGAGCGGTGTTGAGGCCGCCATGAACGGGTTCAATCGTCCCGACGATCAACCAGACGGGTAGTTTTGCCCGCCGGCGGGACCACAGGCGGAGGTATTCGATCTTGTTAAGGAAATACGAAGGGATGTTTCTGTTCGACCCGGTGGTGGCCACCGACTGGGGACGCGTCCAAGCGGAGTTGGGACGGCTGTTGGATCGTGCCGGTGCCCGTGTCATTGCGAGCAGCAAGTGGGACGAGCGGCGGCTGGCCTACGAGATCCGGGGTCGCAAGCGTGGGCTTTACGCACTGACGTATTTCGAGGCGGACGCATCCAAGATCGCGGATCTGGAGCGGGACGTTGAATTGTCGGAAGCGCTGTTGCGTTGCCTGGTATTGCGGGTGGATCACCTGACGGAGGCGGAGATGAAGGCGATCGCGGACCGGCCGCCCGATGAGGCGCCGCCCGACGGTGACCGCGGCCGGCGTGGCGACCGGCCGGCGGCCCGCGCGGATACCAGAGACAGGGGCGCCCGCGATGATTCGGCGAACTTGCCCGACAAGCAGCCGGAAGGTTCCAAAGAGCCCGCCGGTTCCCCAATAGAGGCCGATGCCTCTAGTGAACAACAGGTGGGTCCAGTCCGCACCGCCGATGCCGACAAACCGGAGGAATAGACGATGGCCAACTTCAATCGTGTCATTCTTGCGGGAAACCTGACGCGCGATCCCGAGCTTTCTTACACGCCGAACGATGTGGCTGTATGCAAGTTTGGCATGGCGATCAACCGCCGGTGGCGCGACCGTGACGGGAACCAGAAGGAAGAGGTGTGCTATGTTGATCTGACCGCTTTCGGTCGGCAGGGCGAGACGATCAACCAGTACATGAAAAAGGGCAATCCGATTTTGGCGGAAGGTCGGCTTCATTTCGCGCGCTGGACTGACAAGGAGGGACAGAACCGCAGCAAGCTCGACGTTACGGTTGAGAACTTCACGTTCCTGGGCACCGCGGCGGGTGGCCCGGCCCGGGGACCGTCGGAGCCGGTTGCGCAGGCCGGGGCCCCGCCGGCGGCGGAGGGTGTGCCGCCCTCGGACGACCCGGATATCCCGTTTTGAGCCCCCCCGGCTTGCCGTTCTCCAGCCGGTTCGGCGCGGCCCGGGGTTCCGAAGGGCCAGCCAGTGATCTTATCCACGGTCTGAACAAAGGCTGTGGGTTCATCACGGAGGTAAAGGATAAGTGTCGCCGGCGTCGAGGCCTGTCGTCCCCACGGCGGTTCTTTGCGACCCCGGACAACCGGGTTGCTAACTTGTCAAATGAATCTCGGGCCGGATTCGGCGTGCAACAGGTGGCCGGTTGCGGTATAAGTAAGAGCAGTTGGACGAGGTACCTCCATGAAACTGTTGCTGCGACGCGATATTTCAAAGGTCGGGTTGGCCGGTGATGTGGTTGAGGTGAAGGCCGGTTACGCGCGGAACTACCTGATTCCCCAGCACCTGGCGGTTGCGCCGACGAAGGCGAACATGAAGGAGGTTGAAGAGGATAAGCGCCGGGCCGAGGAAGAGCGTCGGCTTCGCCGGGTTGCATTGGAGCAGCGGGCACAACGTCTGGACGGGGTGGAGGTAACGATATCGGCGGCGTGTAACCCGGAAGGCCACCTCTACGGCTCGGTCGGCCCGCGCGAGATCGCCGCGTCGCTGCGAGATGAGGGTCACGACGTTGAGGCCAAGCAGGTCCACCTTCACGAGGCGATCCGGCAACTCGACACGGTGAGCGTGCCCGTTGTCTTCACCGATGACATCACCGTCGCGGTCAAGGTCTGGGTGGTTCGGGAGACGGGCAGCGGGCTCGAGGAAACCAGCGGACCGCAGCCCGGGCCCGAGCCGGATGCCAGCAAGGAGGCCGGCAGCAATGAGCGCCGAACCGGTACAAACGCCCTTGAAACAGACGACTAGCAGCCCCGGGGCCGACACCTTGATGGGCCGCGTCCCCCCGCAGGATATCGAGGCGGAGCAGAGCCTCCTCGGTTCCATGATGCTTAATCGGGACGCCATCGGCGATGCGCTGCCTTTGATCCATCGCAACGAAGTGGATCGGTTCTACCGGCCGGACCACCGGCGGATATTCGAAGTCCTGGTGGACATGTACGATCGGGGTGACCCGGTCGATCTGGTCACGGTGCGGAACGAGCTTCAGCGGCGGTCGTTGCTCGAGGAAGTGGGGGGGGTCGATTACATTGTCCAATTGGCCGAGTCCGTTCCCTCACATCTTCATGCCGAGCACTATGCCCGCCTGGTTCGGGACAAGGCCATGCTCCGCGACCTGATTGCCGCGGCCGGGTGGATCACCGACCAAGCCCACTGCCACCACGAGGAGGCCCGCGAGATCCTCGACCGTGCCGAGCACGCCCTCTTCAAGGTGACCGACCAGCGCATCACGGAGCAGGCGGAACTCATTCGCCGGCAGATCGACGATATCTTCCGCCAGATCGAATCACGCGACGGGCATTACATCACGGGTATTCCGACCGGTTTCATCGAGTTGGACGACCTGCTGAGCGGTTTGCAGAACGGCGAGATGGTGGTCGTAGCGGCCCGCCCGAGCATGGGCAAGACGGCGTTCGGGCTCAACGTCGCCCAACACGTTGCCGCCAGAGAGGGGCGGCCGGCAGCCTTTTTCTCCATGGAGATGAGCAAGCAGGCCATCGTCCAGCGAATCCTGTGCTCCTGGGGGAAAGTTGACTCGCATAAGCTCCGTCGCGGGATGCTGGGGGACGGGGAGATCCGGCAACTGCAAACGGTCTGCGACGAGTTGAAGGACGTTCCGCTGTACATCGATGACACGCCGGGCATGAGCGTTCTGGAGTTGCGAGCCAAGTCGCGGCGCCTGCGTACGCGCCACAAGGTGGAACTGATCTTTGTCGATTATCTTCAGCTCATGCACAACCCCCGGCGCGTGGACAACCGGCAGCAGGAAGTGTCGGAGATCAGCCGGGGCCTCAAAGCCCTGGCCCGCGAGCTGGACATTCCGGTGGTCGTGATGTCCCAGCTCAACCGCAATCCGGAAGGACGAAGCGACAATAGACCCAGGATGAGTGATCTGCGCGAGTCCGGGGCCATCGAGCAGGACGCCGACGTGATCATGCTGCTGCACCGGGAGGAATACTACAAGAAGGAAAGCTGCCCGGAAGAACTCAAGAGGGTGGCAGAGGTGATCATCGACAAGCAGCGCAACGGTCCCACCGGCGTGGTCAAGCTTCACTTCGTGCAGATGTATACGCGGTTCGACAACCTGGCGGTCGGCCATCACGAGCCGGCCTACGTGCCGGCCGGCGGGTACGGCGCTCCCGGCAGCTACGAGGTCGCCGAGAACGAGCGAGAACCCGCCCCATTCTGACCAGCAGGGACCCCAGGAGCGAGAGCCGCGGCCGCGCGGGTCGCCATCGACTCCGGAGCGGCATAGAATGGGGATACAAGACGATTGTGTTGTGCCGCAGAAGGTCTCCCGTCGTGAAGAAGTTATCACTCCAGGCCTGCCTGTTGGCGGTCTTGATGCCCGGCGGTGGTGGCGCGCGGGCCCAGGGCCCGGTACGCGCGGTCGTGCTCGTGTACCGCGTGACCAACAGTGGCCCGGTTGAAGCGGGCCTGGTCGCCGCCCGTTGCGTCCTGCCGGTCAGTAACCGTTACCAGGAGATTATTGATCTCCACATTGATCCGGAGGCGAGCGAGGAGAAACTCGACGAGGAAGACCAGCGGGTGATCAGCGTGCCGCTGGGTAAGATCCCGCCGGGCGAGACGCGGGCGGTTCGGGTGCTGGCCCGGGTTCGTCTGAAGGAGGTCACAGTGCCGCTGACCGCCAAGAACCTGGACGTGGAACCCCTGTCGGCCCAGCGCAAGCAGGCGTACCTGCGGGACGAGCCGCTGCTCAAGCTGGATGACGTGCGGGCGATCGCGCAAGAGGCGATCGGCGACAAGACTCGCGACCTCGAGAAGGCCCGGGCCCTGTACGATTACATGACCGGGCATTGCCGGTATAACATCGACAACGTTGTGGATGCGGCCGACGTTGTCCTGGCCGGCAAACCGGCGTCGTGCAGCGAACTTGCGTATACCTACGTGGCGCTGTGCCGATCGGTTGGTATCCCGGCCCGGCCAGTGTCGGCATTTGTGAATCGGGAAGGCACGTCACCCTCCGTCGACTGGCGGACCCATCGCTGGGCGGAGTTCTTTGCCGAAGAGGTCGGCTGGGTCCCCGTCGATCCGACCAACAGGCTGAACAACCCGTCGGAGGACTTCTTCGGCCGCCAGGAGGGCAAGTACCTGGCCGTGGTGGACGACGGCGTGGTGCCCGCCGGCGGTCCGGGCCTCGGGTGGTGTGCGTTCACGGCCTACGCCGAGCGGATCGCTGTTCAGCTCAGGCTCAGGCGATCGGCGGCGTGGCGCACCTCCACCAATCGCCCGAAGGAAACGGAGTTCTTCACGCAGGCCTGCGAGGCGCTGCGCGGTGCCGATGCCGTCGCCCGTCGGCAGGCGGTCGAGCAATGGCATCGCGAGCGGAGCCCGTTGCGGGTGGCGTTTTTCTTGGAGGCCCTTTTCGACGCCGACGCCGAGGTGCGCAAGACTGCCGCCGATGCCATCGGTCGATCCAACGACGCTAGCGTCATACTGGCCCTGATGAAGCAGGTCGAGACTGAGCCCGACGCGGACGTGCGGACCGCCTTGCTCGATGCCGCCCGGCAACTCTTTAATACCTCGGACGATGAGCGCAAGGCCAAGTGTGTCTGCGAGTTGGCCAAGTCGCGAACCGACGAGGCGCTCGAGCTGCTGGACGGCATCTGGGACGACGAGGCCCGGGCCGTCCGGAAGGCCGCGGCGCAGATGCTCTACAAGTTCGGCGACAAGCCTGCCGTCCACGAGACCTACCGCCAGTTGGTCCGCGACGAAGACGAGTTCATCCGCATACTGGCCGCCTTACGCTGGGCCCGCGTCGGGTCCCACGAAGCGCTGGAGCGGCTCATCGAGCATCTGGGAAGCACCAACTCCTGGGATCGCGAGAAGGCCCTGGCCGAACTTGAGAAACGGACTCAGGACAGCTTCGGCTTCAATACACGCTTGGGACCCACCACACGCACCAACCGCGACGCCATCCAGAAGTTCCGTGACTGGCTCGACGAGCACCCCCAAGCGAAGTGATCAGCCTGCACAATCCGGGTCCGCCGGCATGTTTGCCCCGCTCATGCATCCTTCGAAGATGCCGAAGTCGTCCTGGTCAACATCGCTGTCACCATCCAGGTTGGCATCCCTGCAGTCAGGATCGGTTTGGGGAACGCCCGGACCGGTCAAACACGCCTGGAATCTGCCGAAATCGGACTGGTCAACATCGCCGTCACGATCGAAATCAACGGGCGGAACCGGAGCGATGCTGAGGATCAGTAACGTCACCTCTGCATCTTCCATCGGGAAACGGAAGTTGGCGGTATTGAACCCTGCGGTGATATCTTCCTGCTCCCAGACCATCCCGGAGGAGCTCATCAGGCTGGTATCGCCGCCGGGGATGCCGTACCGCTTGAGGACGGCGGATTCGATGCGAGACGGGGCCAGGGTGAGGTCAACCTCCACCGGCTCGTCTTCGTTGAAGTTCAGCCCCCAGATCATGAGCGTGTTGTCTTGGCCACTCTGCTTCGACGCGTAGATACGCCAATTGACGTTCTCGGGGCTCAGACCCATGAGTTGGATATTGCTGACGAGCGTATCACCCAGGTGGTCCCTCATTGCGCTGAATGCGTCCCGGACGGCGAGTTTGCTCTGCGGCTGTTCCCAGAAGTGGGCCGCCAACACGTCGTTTTCCGCGAACGTGAACACGCCTTCGACCGTGCCGAGCCCCTGGGCCACCGACCGTTGCTGCTGGCCGGTGGCGTCCCAGTTCATCGGGTTCCACTCGGTGGCCATCAGCTCGTAGCCGGACCGGCCATGCTGAGCCATGATCGTGCGGATCCCCTCGGTGCGGGTGACCAAATACGCTTTGAAAGCGGTTAATGCGTCGGTCATGCCGGCCGGATTACCCCAGTTCGACTTCAGGTTGTAGTAGGGATGGTAGGCGACAAAGTCGATCGGAATCGTGGGATCCCCCGCCAGTGCGTTGAGCCATTGCCCGCTGCCGTTCGGGTCCGACGGATTGGTCAGGCAGGGCCCGAACTTCAATGTTGGGTCGAGGGCCTTCATGGCTGTGCTGATCAACTTGTAGCGGTCCCGGTAGTCGGTCGGACTGAGATAATGATCGGTCAAGAAGTCGCCATATCCAGGCACCTCGGGCTCGTTGCCGATCTCCCAGTACTCTACTCTGGGAACGGCTCCTTCGTCCGGGGCCAGCAGCTTGGGTTTGCCGCCCCAGTTGACGATCGAGTTGTACACCCGCAGATCCTCGCCGGTGAGGCTGCCTTCCTGTCCCTGCCGGTAGTTCTGCACGATGAAATTCGTGTAGCGGACCCAGTCGGTGGCCAGGCCGTCCGGGTTGACCGTCTGGCAGACGAAAACGCCGTCCCTGGTCCAGTCCCGGTATCCACCGCCGAAAGCGTTGGCGGTGATCACGGGGGTGGCGTTGTGATCCCGAGCCGCCTGCAGGAACTCGAGCGTGGTGAAGCGCCCGCTCCACTCCGGCGTGCCCCAACCGGAACCACTGTCGATGTCGCGCCAGTCATAACAGTCGGCATCCAGCCCCCCAGCCAGGCCCCGGCCCATTGAGCCGATCGTAAGATCCCACAGCGCATCCCATGCCCATGTCCCCGCAGCGACGGAACGGTAGGGGCATTGTCCCCGGGTCCAGGGGCTGAACGGCGTGCCCTGGTGGAAGTCGATCAGGGGCACCTCTGCCTCGGTCGTGCCGTCGGCACCGGGACCGAACGGCGACGGACAGTTGCCGGGGCTGTTGTACGCTGCCCGAACCGAGAAGGTATAGCTCGTATCCCACATCAAGCCGCTGACGGTGGTCTGTCCCCAGTTGGCTTTCGTTTGCCACTGAGCCGCAGCACCAACGCTGCCGTCGGCCTGCATGTACGCCTTATCATGGAGGTCGGGCGCGATCCTGATCGCAAAGAAATCCGTGGCTGAATCGTCGGGATCAATAGCCACATCCAAAGTCGTCGGGGTGGGATTGGAAACGATCGGCGGACGGGGCGTTGCCGACCAGGTAACGCACGGACTGGCCACGACATCGAACTCAACCGGGTTATCCGCCCAGCCGACGTTGGAGGAGTAGTCAGCCGTCCAGGCGTCCGCGTCGTTCATCAGCGGGTTGAACGCCCAGGCAGGCTTGGCGGTGAAAGTCCAGGTCACGGTTCGGGTGCCCGTGCCGCCGGATGCGCTGCCGGCGGTGGCCATGCTGCAACTGCCCGGCGTCAGGTAGGTGGTCCCGCCCCATGCATCCGTTCGGTAACCCCAGCGTCCGCCGCCCGTTGCATCGTCCAGTACCCATGAGCCGCCGTATTGGGTGATATCACCGTCGGTCCGGCCCCAGGCCATATAGCCCCGGCCCAGCGTGTCGTCCGGAGAGGCTTCTGTAAGGTTGAACAGGACGCGCAGGCACCTGAGGTCATCGTAGCCGTCTGCGTCACTCGCCGTCATGGTGACGTCGTACAAAGTGGTATCGTCAGCAACGACCGTATCCGCACTGACCACCGGCAGACTTGAGATTATCGGCGGACTGTTACCCAGGACCACAGCCGGTCCCGACAGGAGCCACACGGAAACAAACCTGATCATGATGCCGGTCCCCCTCGCTATTCCTCTTGGCCTGTTTGGCACTTAAACTCCTCCTCACGATCGCGGTGAACTGACGCAACACCTCCGCCGGGCCGGATGAACAACCCTCGAAGGTGCTGTAGTCGTCCTGGTCTACATCCGCCTGCTGAGACGTCCCCACTATACTGTTTTTATACGGATTCGGTATCCCGGTGTCGAGCAGTTGAGCGGCGGGGAGGCCGTCGTCGGTTCCGTGACAGAATCGGCGGGGTTCCCAGAAAGCCGTGCCCTCGTCTTTCGCGGATGGCCTGACGCGGCCCGCGAACAAGTGCCAATGTGAGAAAGTGAGAAAAGGCTGGCTGTACGTTGGAACCCAACGGGCAGGGCTTCATCTCCGCTGAGTTCGACCAGGACCGGGACGTCGACCAATCCGACTTCGGCATCTTCCAGAGATGCTACAGCGGTGACGGCAATGCTGCCGACCCGAATTGCGCGGACTGACTCAGCGGCTATCAGAGGTTTCCCGCAGGGTGTTCTCGGGATTGCGCATCCATCACTTTTCGTTCATCATTCCGCGTCGTGCGCTCGTCTACTTGCCGATGCCGCGGGCGGCGTCCCGGATGGCCAGCAGGTCTTTCATCACGTTGTGCAGCGACTCCGTGTAGCTCGTGGTGCCGAACGAGTCGTGCAACTGGCGGTAGAGTCTGAACAACACGTTGTAGACTTGGTTCCGCTTGCGGTCCGGCTTGTAGACCTTCGCCTTCAGCCCGCACATTCTGGCCTGGGCGGCTTCCACGGAGTCGTAGCCTCCTGCAGCGGAACCGGCGACGACCGCCCCGAAGATGGCCGCCCCCAGCGCGCAGGTCTGACCCGATCGGCTGATCTTCATCGGGCGCCCCGTCACGTCGGCGTAAATCTGCATCACGAGCGGGTTCTTCTCGGCAATCCCCCCGCAGTTGATCACCTCGGTGACCGCCACGCCGTATTCCTCGAACCGCTCCATGATCATGCGTGCCCCCAGCGCGGTGCCCTCCACCAGCGCCCGGTACACCTCCGGCCGGGTCGTGTGTAGCGTCTGGCCGACCAGCAGCCCCGTCAGCCGCGGATCGACCAGCACACACCGGTTTCCGTTGTTCCAATCCAACGCCAGCAGGCCGCTCTCGCCGGGGCTGAGCTTGCCCGCCGCCTTTGACAGGGCAGCGTGTGCCTTCTCGCCCTTGTCGAAGTGGTTCACGAACCAGTTGAAGATATCCCCCACCGCCGATTGCCCCGCCTCCAGCCCGAAGTACCCCGGCACGATCGAGCCGTCCACGATCCCGCACAGCCCGGGAATGTCGGGCAAGGGTTTCGTGTTCGGATGGATCATCATGTCGCAGGAACTCGTGCCGAGGATCTTGGCCAGCGAGCCCGGTCTGACACCTGCTCCGACGGCACCGAGGTGAGCGTCAATCGCCCCCACCGCGACCGGGATGCCCGCGGGCAGGCCAAGCTTCTGTGCCCATTCCGCCGACAGCCCGCCCGCCTTTTCACTGGCGGGATACGCTTTGTCGTAGGTGCCGCGACGCCGGAGATCGCCCAGCCGGCCATCGATTTTGTCCAGGAAATCCGCCGCGGGAAGCGACCAGCTCTCGTGGTACATCGCCTTGTGGCCGGCGCTGCACACGCTTCGCTTCCAGGTCGCCGGATCGTAGTTGCCCGTCAGCACCGCCGGGATGTAGTCCGACTGCTCGACCCAACTCGCGGTTGCCTCCATCACCTTCGGAGCCACGCGGATGCAGTGCAGCGCCTTGGACCAGTACCATTCGCTGGAGTAGGTGCCGCCACACTTGGCCAGGTATTCCGGGTGATGCCTGGCGGCGGCGGCGGTGATCTCCTCCGCCTCGGCAAACGACGTATGATCCTTCCACAGCCAGGCCAGGGCATTGATGTTCTTCTTGAAACGCGGGTGGGCAGCGAGCGGCACGCCGTTGCCATCGACCGGCAGGGGCGTGCTCGCCGTCGTGTCCACCCCGATGCCGATGATATGGTCGGGCCGGAATCCGGCGACGCGCCTTGCGTTACGGATCGTCGCTCGCGTGGAGCGGGTCATCGCCTCCAGCCAGTCACCCGGGTCCTGCCGCGCGACGTTGGGATCCCGTTTGTCCAGAATGATTCCCGCCTCGCCGCTTGGGTAGCCCGCCACCGCGGTGGCGATTTCCCTGCCGTTTCGGGGATCGACAATCAGTGTCCGGGCCGAGTTCGTTCCGAAATCCAGACCGAGTACGTATGCTTTGGCCATGGTCTCCCTCGCTGCATGTGTTAAACGCGATTGACCACCGCTTGGGTCAGCGCATTGGAGTGAGACGCGCAAGACCTGTCAAGAAAGCGGCGGGGGACGAAGATCGGGAGTTGGGAAAGCGACGATGGCGAAAAGGGGGCACCCCGAGAGGCGAGCAGCCCCCCTGGCAGCCGAGCCTCAAGCGGCGCTTGGCCTGGCGAGCAGACGGCAATGTGGTCCCCGTTGGTGGTGATCTCCGCCGGAGCGATGGGGCAACCCCGTCCGCGGTCCCGGAGCCGGATTCCTAACATAAAGGCTTTCAAATAAATAGGTTATGCGCGTAGACGGGAGGGATCCGACTGGACGATCATTCCACGCCAACGCCGGGGCGCCCCGCCCGTGGTGCGGAATCGAGCCGCGCCGGGGGCACCGAGCGCGTTCGCGCGGGATGCCGGAATCGGCGATTCGTGAAGTGGCGGCTTGCGCGTCAGGCGAAATCCAAATTGTGGATTCTGGCGGATCAACCATCGCCTCGTGAAAGAACGTGTTGGAAACCGCGAATGATACTACTGAGGAACGACCACTTGTATTCCCGTTGCTTCTCGTGGCAAGTGATTGTACCATGATTGCTCGGTGGTTCGGCAGCTTCGGTGGGATCGATTGGCAGGAAGGGGTTGGTGCGGCGTCCTGAACTCATGCTCTTCTGGTTACGGGGGACGCGACCTCAGATCACCCGAGCTGCGAGCGGAAGGACCGTGATGGTTACGAGGGATGCTCTGCTATAGTCCGTTGGGACTGCGTGGGTGCATCTATAGAAATATCCCTGGCGTTGACTGCCGGGGGCGGCGGTACCATGTAGCTGTGGGGGAACGTGAGGGATAACAGGCTTCGTGCTTGGGCGGGTTGTGCTGCCGGTTGCCCCTGACGGCCTCGCCACGGATGGTGACGGAGGTTCGTAAGACGGGAAAAAGTAAAAGGAGAAAGCAAATGCAAGTCAAAGCAAGATGGGTGTTGATGCTGGCGATCGCGGGTGCGATCTCCATGGGTCAGGAATGTGCTCCGGTCATCAACATTCCGGAGATTCCCCCGGTTATTCCGATTCCGGAGCCGCCTGGTCCGACGCCAACGCCGACGCCGGAGCCGTGCCTGTACAATTCTGCCCCGGTTGCCTATGCGGGCCCGGATCAAGAGGGCGACGTCGGTAGTCGTGTTACCCTGAGTGCGCTGGGCAGTTACGACGGGGACGGCGATGCCCTTTCCTACCGGTGGGTGGAAGTCCGCGGCGAGGCAGTTGTGCTGGACGGGGCCGAGACCGCCGAGCCCTCTTTCCTGCCTGCTCTGGAGGGAATCTACGAGTTCACGGTCACGGCTTCGGATTCGTGCGGCGCCAGTGATGATGATACGGTTCGGGTAAACGTCGGGCCGGGCATCCAGGCCACCCAATGTCCGGTGGCGCGTGCGGCGGCGGACCAGAACCTGGTCCCCGAGAATCAACTTGTCCACCTTTACGGGACGTTGTCCTACGACCCGCAGGGGTTGCCTTTGACGTACAGTTGGCGGCAGTTGTCCCAGGCCGGCGTGCCTGCGGTCATGCTGTCCCAACCCAATGCGGCCAGTTGCACCTTCGTTGCCCCCGCAGTGATTGCCGATGTCACGCTGACGTTTGAGCTGACCGTCAACAACGGCTGGTGTGCGGATTCGACCACGGTCGAGGTGACAATCCAGGGTGCCGGCCAACAGACCGGCCCGCAGGTCAACGTGATTCTGGTCGGGTCCACGGGTACCTTCGGCCCGTCCATGAGCTATCTGGCCGTCCAGGTGTCGGTGCAGGACGCCAATGGCCAGCTGATCCAGAGCGGACTGTCATTGTCGAACTTTGAGTTCCAGAGTATCAGCGTGCAGCCGGAGGGTTCGGGCACCCCGGTCGCCGGCACCGCCATGGCGACCAACTTCACGGTGTACCCGCCGACCCAGGGCGAAGACATCACGGCCATTCTGGACTTCGACAGCTCAGGCAGCATGACGTGGAATGATCCCGGTGCCGCTGGCCGGGAAGCCGGCGCAGAAGCGTTCTTCGACGTTCTCGACGCCGGTGATCAGGTTGCGATCATGGACTTCGGCGGGGCCAACGATCCCGGCTTCATTGCCTCGCGCCTGCTCCAGGATTTCACCTCGGACCTGGCTCTCCTCCGGGATGCCGTCACCCGCATCGACGACGGTGGGAACACCCCGCTGTGGGATTCGGGAATCGATGCCCTGGGGCTCCTGGCGGGGGCCGGCACCGGTGGGACTCTGGTTCTTCTGACCGACGGATTGAACAACCAGAGCACCAATATGTCGGATGACGTGATCACCGCTGCGAATTCGCAGGACGTGACTGTCTTTACGGTGGGCCTCGGCGATAACCTGGACTTCGCCGAGCTCAGAGACGTGGCCGCCAGCACCAACGGCGCCTTTGCCGAGGCGTCTGACGCCACCGCCCTGGAGGCAGCGTTTACCGGTATCGGAGCGGCCGCCACCGCAGGCTTCATAGAGGTGGAGGGCACCGCAACCTATCCGACGCAGCCTTCGGGCCGCTACACGCTTTCCGGCGAACTGGTTACGACGGTGACAGGGAGTGCGCCCGTCGTCACTCCGTTCAGCATGACGGCGGACTTCTAAACGCCTGTGGTTCTTACGAGGTGGGTTGATGCATGAAGAGCGGGCCCGGCGGCCATCCGGTCGCCGGGCCCGTTCGGTGTCAGGCTTGGAAGTGACGAGGTGAGCGGCCTGGCTTGCCATCGACGCCGGTTCCGGAGGAAGACCTGGAGCCAATCGCACCGGGTCTCAATCGCACAAGCTAAGACGTGATGAAGTCCACCGGCGATCGACATCCGGACGCCGAGCCATCGCTGAGTCAGGGGGGGTAGCCGCTCCGCCGGGCCGCCACGCGGGCTACTCGCCGATGATCTTGATCAGGACCCGTTTCCGTCGGCGTCCGTCGAACTCCGCGTAGTGGATCTGCTCCCAGGGTCCGAAGTCGAGCTTGCCGTCGGTTACGGCGACGACCACCTCGCGGCCCATGACCTGCCGCTTGAGATGCGCGTCGCCGTTGTCCTCGCCTGTGCGGTTGTGGCGGTAGTGCGAGATGGGCTCGTGCGGGGCGAGCTTCTCCAGCCAGTCGTCGTAGTCGGCGAGCAGGCCGGACTCCGCGTCGTTGATGTAGACGCTGGCTGTGATGTGCATCGCGTTGATGAGCGCGAAGCCCTCGCGGATACCGCTTTCGCGGAGTGCTTCTTCGACCTGGTCGGTGATGTTGATGTAGTCCCGTCGGTGGGGGGTCTTGAACCACAGTTCCTTGCGATAGGATTTCATGAACACTATCCCTTCGTCTGGCTATCCTCCCGTCCTACTGGCGCAGCCGGGAGGTTACCTCGAGCAGGGCCTCGTGCGAGATCACGCCGGGCACCTCAAACCAGACGTTGCCGTCCTCGTCGCGATAGAGGTCACGGATCAGGCGGCCGTCCAGGTAGACCCACACGTGGCGGTTGGCGACGTCCACCAGCTTGAACACCGGCGAGAAGCGCAACTGCCGCCGGCCCGTGATCCGGACCTTGGCGATATTGCCGTCGAGCTGAAAGACGTAATACCCGCCAGATTCGCTGAACCCGTCGTTATCTAAATCACCGGGGTCGGTCCGCACGAGCTGTCCGGCATCGAGCGTGATAGGCAGTGGATTGCGGTAATCGGCTGCCTGTTCGACCGGGTCGATGTCTGGAGGCCAGACGCGAATCATGGCGGCAAACAGGAAGTGATCGCCCTGAATCGGCACGTTCCACAAACCGCACAGTCGCGGATCGCGCGGGTTCTCCAAGGGGCGGGCGGTGAGAGGAGTGAATGGGACGATCAGGAGGTCGGCCTGACCTGGCCCGGACTGACTGAACAGTATGGAGCATTCCCGGCGGTGGGCCTGGCGCCCCGGCTCGGGGCGGCCCTCAACCATCTCCCGCGTGAACCCCAGATCGCCGTCACAACAGAACGCCACCCCTACCCCCGGCGGGTCAAACTGCTCAGCCCGGGCGGTCCCGCCGCACTCCACGTAAACGCGCCCGTCCCGGTAGATCGACCAGACCCACCGATGGCTGGGACTGCGGTCGGTGGGCGGGGCGTCCGGCGAGCAGAACCGCCACTGGCCCTGCACGACGACGCGAAGCGGCGTCGCCTCCACCAGACTCTGGTACGATTCAACAGTAATTCCCAGTCCCGACCACTGTGAGGCGTCGTCCAGGACCACGGTGGCCGGGGCGTCGTTCGGGACCACGACCGGGGTCGGCCCCAGAAACCCGGTGCCCAGAAGGTTGTGCGTCCGGGCCGGATCGTGACCCAGATCGAACCATTGGCGGACCTGCCCTCGCGAGAAGACCAGCTCGAAGCGATCGATCGCGCCTGCCACAAGCCGCCGCCCTTGCGTCCGGACGTAGAGATCGCCCGGCTCCCGCTCGGCGGACGCGAAGATCTCCCGGGCGTTGTCCACGAGGATCACGTCGTCCAGGTAGAGATCCACCGGCGTTTCCAGCGGGTCGCACCCGAACCGGAGCTCGCGCACGTCGGTCAGGTCGATCCGCCCGCCGAGGTCGCCAACATCGATCCGGATCAGATTCCAGCCCGGATTCAGAAGAACCCGCGGATGCTCGTAGGTCAACGGCAGGTCGGTTCCGCTCCGCGCACTGAACCGGAATCCGCCCAAATTGCGGGGGCTGAACACACTGAACAGCAGAAGGTGATAGGCTGAGAAGTCACGAGGCAACCCCCATTCGCTGTCGGGCGAATCGGCGCAGACGACCCGCTGCGAGGAGCGGACGAGGGACATTTTCAGCGCGCCGACGCCCGTTTCAACCCGGGCACGTTCCGTTGACATGCCCACCGCTCCCGGTCCCCCGGGCGGTTCGAGTCGGAAAAGGGTCTCTTCGGCGGGGCGCTCGAAGCTGGCCAATACTTCAAACCGTTTGCTGGCCAGGTCGTCATAGGCGGCCACGATCCGATCGAGGGTCGGAGCCAGATCAGGCGAGTAACCCTCACCGGAAGGCGGGGTCTGGCAGCCGGTCATCGCCGCAACCCAGGCCCACATTACCGGCGCGATGAGCGCACTTACATCCGTTCGCCTTATCGAGTCGACAGGTCCGCGCGATTGCATGCCTGCGAAGATAAGCCGCGGTCGCTACCCGGTCAACCACGCGACCCCGCGAACCGGCCGCCGACGCCCCGCGAGATCACTCGGGGTCAGTCATCGCAGGTGACGTCGGCAGTGATCCCGGGCCCGCTTGCACAATCCTCAAATAGCCCGACGTCAGCCTGGGTGATGGCGCCGTCGCCGTCGCGGTCGAAGCACAGGCAGTAGTACGGGTCGATCGGATCCGGCGGCAGATCGCCGGGGCCGCCGGGCACGCACACCTGCAGGATGCCGAAGTCCGTTTGGTCCACATCGCCGTCACCGTCCACGTCGGCGTACGGATCGTGGCAAACGGGCTCGAACGTGAAGCCGTCCGCGTGCGTCGCGGACTCGCCTGTCGCACCGGTCAGCTCCCACTCGACAGTCATCACATCGGTCAGCGCCATCGCGCCCGCCGAGGCCGGGCCCCAATCGTAATCGCCGCAACCCGTGGAACAGGCGTAGACCTCCGTCGTGTCCCGGATGGGCCCGTCGATGTCGCCCTCCCGCATCCGGATGTTAACGACATTGGTCCCCCCACCGGCGAACCAGCCGCTCAGCTTGTATACCTGCTGCGGCTGGGCGGAAAGCGTCTGCCACGCCTTTTGATCTCTGTATCCCCGTTCTGCGCCCGTGGTCAGGCTTCCGTAGTGCCCGTGGGTTCCCGGCCCCGGGACGTCTCTCGGGCAGGTGGGCCTCGACATGAAGTGATCCCGCCACCGATCGTCGTTGAAGTTCCAGCCGGTCGCCGGGCCGGTGAGTTCCTCGGGGTCGCACTCCACCTCCGCGGGGGGGTCTTCGAACTCGCCGTTCATGAGCCCATCGCTCACCACGAGGAACAACGGCGTGGGCGGATCAGCCTCGGAAAGCCTCCCCGCGCAACCGTCCTGCACCACGATCACGTCGTAATAGCCCGAGGTCAACCCGGTCAGATCGACCTGGCAGGTGATCTGGGTGTCGCTGACCACATTGACACTGCCCTGTACGGCGTTCACGGTGGCCCCGCCCCCGGCCTTACTAAACAAAACCTTCGGCGTGCTTGCGATGTTGAACCCGGTGCCCGCCAGGTTGGTGATCTCTTGTATCCCATTGTTCACTCCGGTGGCCGGGGCAATCGAGTCAACCGTGATCGGGTTGAGGCATTCCTCGACCGTCATCTCATCCGCGTGGACCGCATGGGGCCCCTCGCCCGTCAGGCGAATTCTGTATTGCACCGTCATCAGGGTGCCAGTCGGCGCACCGGAGACCGTGGCGAATGTCCAATCGTAGAACCCGGAGCTGGCGTAAACCTGCAACGAGGCGCCGGGGATCAGGGCCGCGTTCGCGTCACCATCCAGCAGCTCGAGAAACACGTTGTTGTTGCCGCCCCCGGCCAGGAATCCGGAGAAGGTGTAGGTCGTCCCCGGGGTCGCGTCAATCGTCTGAAAGACGCGGTTTTCCTCCTGCGCGCCGCCGGCGGCATCTGAGGTCGAGCTGGCGTAATGGTCGCCCTCCTGAGGCGGGCACGTGGGCGGGTGGAAATCAATCTCGTCGCGGTACAGTGAGCCCGCGCCGAACCCGGCCTGCTGAAGGCCCTGCCATCGCGAGGGGGCATCGTTCTCAATGGAATCCGAACAGCCGGCGTTGCCCGGATCGTCAAGCTCGAAGCCGCCATTCTCAAAGGGGCCTGCCTTGATGATGTTGAACTCGTCCACCAGTGAGTTCCCACCGCAGCCGGGCGATTCCACGATCACTGCCCGCCACTGGCTGCTGTCCACGGCCGTGAGATCCAGATCGCAGGTCAGGTTGTTCGAATCGATCACCTGCACGTCCGTGGCGATGATATCCGCGAGCGGGAAGTCGCCTCGCAGCTTCACCGTGACGCCCGCCACGAAGCCCGAGCCCGCGATCGCCACGTCGTTGAGCGAAGCCCCCGCGAAAGCCTCGTTCGGCGTAATGCTGTCGATCTTTGCCGGCGGGCAGGGTGTTTCCTCCAGCACCACGTTGTCCACGTGCAGCGCGATGTGACCGGACCCTACCGTGAGCCGGTGCATCCGGATAAGGACCGTCACGTCCGATCCCGAGGGCGAGCCGCTCACCGCAAACGGAAGCCAGTCAACTTGCCCGTTCTTGTCCTTCGTGCTGGACACTTGAGCAAATCTCGTCGGATCGGGGTTCAGGGGGACGATCACGTGCCCGTTGTGAAGTTCGGCGCCGACCAGGGTTACGCCCTGCTCCTGACCGACGGTCCACTCACCGGAGAACGTATACGTCTTCGCCGGGTCCAGACCGCTCACGTTCTGGTAGACAACCTCTTGATTGAAGTTGAACCATCTGTCGATCGAGGCGTGCCCGTTCTCGTCACAGGAGTGGGGGATGTAGATCTCGACGTTGCGGGCGTTCAGCGGATGTGGATCGTTCTCCCAGTAATCTTCGATCCACGCCGTCACGTCCTGCGTATCCCGCTTGCCGCAGGGATTGACGCCTTCGAAATTGCCTATCCAGATCTTGTCGTTGGTGTCGTGGTTGTTGGTGTTGGTCGCACCGACGCCCCCGGTCCCGATCCAGATGAGCGTGGCGAATCTCCACGCGCCGGCACCGCCGGCGTCCTCGGCCGTGCATGGAGCCTGGGGGTCCCCGTTGACCGCCGCCACAAACTGGTCCCGGGCATTGGTGGCATCGAGCCCACCGCTGACATCGACCGCCACGTCACTGCCCGGCCGGATCCCGTCGCCCGTGTCGAACTCGTACACCCGGTTCACCCCCGTGGTGTCGATCTCGATCGTGTCCGCGTCGGCGATCGTACCCATGAAATTGACGGTGGCGTCCGGCGGGTCCGGCGGCACCACCGGCGGATCGTCGAAGCTCGGGTTGGTGAGCAGATTCTGGCCCAGGCCCGGCGTGGACAGGGCCAGCACCGTTAACAATACCAAGCTGGTGCGCATCTGTTTCCTCCTTCTCGAATGTACCCATCACAGGAACCGGCGGGGACGCCGTGAGATGCCTCGAGTCCTCCGCTTCGAACCCAGTCTGAGATGATTCTACAACAGTCGGGATCAGTCTGTCAATCACCGCGGTTGCCGGGTCGGCTCGTTCCGCACAGGAAAAACCGGCGGGAGTCGGTATCGGCTCCCGCCGGTGTAGGATCAGGTCTTGTGCCCGCACGCCCGGGCGTATGGCTGCACATTCCCTCCGGATGGCGCCTCAGAAGGATCAATCGTCACAGGTGTCGTCGGCCGTGATGCCGGGACCGCTGCCACACGCCTCGAACGCCGCCAGATCCGCCTGATCGACGTCATCGCCCGGCACGCCTTCGACGTCAAAGCACGGGCAGTACTCATACCCCTCGCCGCTGGGGACACCGCCATTGGTACCCGTGTAACACATCTGGAAAACGCCGAAGTCGCTGTGGTCGACGTCTGAGTCGCCGTCAGCGTCGGCGAACGGGTCGTTGCAGGCCGCCGGCGCTTGGACGAGAACGAGCTCATCCACGTGGGTGGCGACGGCGGTGACCCAGCCGCTCTCGACAAAGCTGTATCCCCACTCCACGGTGGCGGCATAGCCGGAAGGCGCCCCGGCGAGCTCGAACTCCGTCCAGGGGAGACCGGGAGGACTGGTCTGCTCTAGCTCCGCCAGCACTGCCCCGGTTTCGTCACCATCTAGAACCCGGATTGCGTGACGGTAGGTCTTCTCCCCTGTGTTTCCGCCGGCAATCCAGCCCGTCAGCGTGACCCCCCGGTTGGGGATGACGGTCACGGTTTGGAACGCGTACCCGAGGTCCCGGCCATCGATACTGCCGTGGTTGTCGCCGGCAACGGGATCCTGGACGTGCGTGCTGCCGTCGTACTTCGGCATGTGCGCGATCTCGCCGCTGAAGCAGGTGAAACCCGAAGTCTGATAAATGCCCATATCCTTAGCCGACCAGGCGAGGATGCTTTCCGGGTAGTCGTCGCACAGCCCGGGTTGGGCATCCCGATCCTGCGGTCCCTCGGCTTCGAAGTCACCATTCACGAGCAGTTGCTCGCCGGGCGGCACCAGGAGCGCAAATGACTTGGCCAACGGCTCCGGATTCGCGCACAGGTTGTCCTGGCGTGTGCCGACCAGGTCGTACGTGCCGGGGTTCGCCCAGCCCAGGTAGAACGTTGCGGTAATCTGGCCTGGAGTGATGTTGCTCATCGTGCCGGGGATCTCATCATACGGGTCGTCCAGGACCAGCGAGATCGTATCCAACTGGTCGAGGTTCTGGCCGATGATCGTGAAGTCCACCGACTCCTGCGGAGCGTTCAGGATAACCGGGTCGATGCTCTCGAAGATGATCGGGGTCCCGCAGCGGACCTCAAAGTAATCGACGAAGGTTTCCGGGACGTCCGGCCCATAAGGGGGGTTCTGCGTCCCGCGAACGATCCGTGCGAACTCCAGGTTCGACGTCGGGCAGCTCGCCTTTTCAACCGCCACATTGTACGGGCCGGCCTTGGCACCACTGCCCACGATATCGAATACGGCCGTGAACGACACCGCGCTCTGGGCAGTGATCGCGCCGGGGATAACCAGCTCGGGCTCGTCCACCGGAGGCCCTCCCGGGTTCGGATCATCGACGAATATCAGGCTCACCGCCGTGATTACGTCCAGATTGGTGCCGCCGGTGATCGTGACGGAGGCTGCATTGTCAAGGTGAGTCGCACTGCTGGGGTAAGCGAACCTGGGCCGCTGTCCGGTCGTGCACGGCGCCGACTCCGTCTCCGGGTCGACGGTGAGACTGAAGGCGTCAAGATGCACTGCGGCCACGCCGCCGGCGCCGCCCTGGACGGTCGTCTCGACCTGGACCGTCACCCAGCCGTTGTAGGCGGTACCGGCGATGGTGACCTCGTACCAGTCCGGAGAGGCCTGCGCCTCGTTAACCGTCACCGGGGGAGCGATCGTCGTGCCACCGATCTGACCGTCCCAGACGGTGAAGGTTGCAGTGTTGGTCACACCGGTTCCCCCGGGGCCGGTATGAACCCAGCCACCAAAAGTGACGTCATCGCCGCTGGTGACCGGGACCGCCTGGTAGGTGTCAGTGTTGATCAGAGTACCCACCGCATCGTGGAATTCGAGACCCCACTCGCCGTCCATGTGACGCGGGGTCGGGACGTGCTGGCGGGCTCCATAATGATGGGGGTCGGAATAGCTGACGTAGTCGCCAAACCAGATCTGCCCGTTCCCGGAGTTGTCGGGCAACTCGAAGCTCGGGTTGACCAGCAGGTTTTGCGGTTCCTCCGGGTCCAGCACCTCGAACCCGCCCGTTATCACGCGCGGATTGCAGTTGGTCTGCTCCACGATCAGGTCGTAGAACCCGGGCGCTGCACCGGACGTCGCCAGGAGCACGTCCATCGAGGTCGGGGTCGCCCCTGCCTGGATCGTACCGGGGACTTCAATCGGTTCGCCATATTGCCGGTGCGGCCCGCTCCGCCATAGCCGGACCCCGGTGACCTGGTCCAGGTTCGAGCCCGTTATGGTCACCATCGTGTCAACCGGGGGCTGGGTCATCACGTACACGTTAGGGACGATGGGAGCGTCGGGGTCGATCTCGTGTTGCGTGCCACACTCGGACGTGAGCAGCTCGACGTCATCGACGGCGACGATGCCCCAGCAGTCCCCGGCGCTGCATCCCGGGCCGTCGGCGATCAGCGTAATCCTGGCGGTGATCTCGCTGTCGACCGGGCCCTTCCAGGCGGCCACCACTTGGGTGTAGTCAATAACCCTGACCTGATCGTCCCCGGCGAGGTAGATACCGGCTGCCGCCACCACTTCGCCGTCGACCAGGATCTCGCCACTTACGGAACTCGGGAAACCGGCATCGTCGCGCAGCCACGCCCAGAATGACAGGGCCAGATCATACGTCCCTGAGGTAACGGTAACGGTCTGCTCCACCGTACCAGCGTCGTGGACCCAGTTGGTCGAGGCCGCTATCATTCTGACACCGGTCCTGGGCATCGCTCCGTACCAGCCACCCCCCGAGCAGTCCGGGTAGTGCACCTCACCGTCCATGGTCCAACCGTCCGGAACGTCGTCTCCGTTGCTGTCGATCTCAAAACCGCCATTCGTCAGCAGATCCGCCGCCGCCGCGGGGCCAGCGACAAATGCGATCGCTGCCAGACAACCTGTGATTCCGATCCATTTCCTCATTGTGTCTAACCTCCTCCAGATAAGCTGGGACATCGTCCATGACCTCCAGTCATTCCAGAACGTCTTTCCAAGAACACCAAGAAAGGGTGGACTCACACCTGCCGCGAGGACAGAATGCAACACACCCTGACCTGGTAAACGCTGCTTTGCGTCTCCGTCCAGCCTGCGTGGACGCAAGGCCCCCGCGCCCTACGCGCAGGTGCCGAGCACAACTCCGCGCAGCTCTCGCGAATCGGATGGACGGATTCTCCGCGACAAACAACCCAACCCCTCTCCTGCCGCCCCTGGCTCTGGTTCAGGAGTATCCCCCTCACAAAGATAGAGACGGCAAGTGAGAACGTTCTGTTTAGCATCTTCAGTTTACATCAGACGGATGACGGCGTCAATAGAAAAAGGCGAGAAGTCCAGACGGCACCCCGTCAAACCGGGTACTGTCCCGCTCGTTGTAATTCTGTTCGTTTGTGATCGCTGTGAACTTTATAGGGTCGGCAACAACCCTGCCCGATCCGCCTTCACCATCCGCCGGCGCTCACGCCTTGCGTAGCGCTCGCTCGCCTGATCTTATGATCCGAGGGCTTTATTCCCTTCTTGTGCCTGCCAAGGCCAATGTTACTCGGATCGTACTCACCCACGAGATCCGTAATGCTCTTGGCGGAAACCTTGTCTTCCATCCCTGTAGCCCAGTAACAGGCATTGACCAGGAGCCGACGGAAGCCTTCGTTCTTGAGGTCGCCAGCGTGTCCCATGGTGGTGGCGAACACGCGAGAGGCCTTGCCCTTCTCACCCGTGTATGTCTTGATCCAGGCGATCGGGACCGGCTCCTTGCCGGGTTTGGGCTCGTCGTCCGGCTTCATGCCCACAAGGACCTGGCCCATGATCAGCGGCTTGCTGTCGCCGCTCAGGGTCGTAATGCCATAAACATCAGAAGGCCCCCAGATGCCCTTCACACCTCTCACAATGGGATGATTCTCCATACCCTTGGCAATAAGTCCTCGTGTGCTTTCCTTCTGATGGCGACCGTAGTGGTTGATCCAGGTCTCGCCCAAGACCTGGCGGCCAAAGCCGCCGTCGAACTCCTTGCTCTGGAAGCTGTACTTGGCATACGTCGTGTGCCTTTTGAAGTTGAAGGCGTGCGTGGCCGTTCGCAACCCCACGATCGGCTTGCCGGAGTTGACGTAATCTACGATGTGTTTCATCTGCTCGTCGGGGAGATCGCGAAAACGCGTAAAAACCACCATCAGGCTGGCGCTCTCAAGGCAGTCTAGGCCAGGGATGTTATCAGGCTGCTGGGGGTTGATCGTGCCGTCGCGCCTGTCGATTGCGAAGAGCACGGTGCACCGGAAGCCGTGATGCATGGCCAGGATCTTCGCCAGTTGCGGCATCGATTCCTCGGAACGGTACTCTTCGTCGCCGGTCACGAAAACGACGTGTTTACCCTTTCCCGGCCCGTCATAACCATCGAAGACAACCCAGGGTTTCTCGGCGTTTACCTGATCACTCAACGAGCAGAACAGGGATACGATCGCCACGCAAAGCGCAGAAGTATGAGTCACTGTGTACACGTCCGACTTCCCTTGTTTTCACTATGTAATCGTGGGCCGGCCAAGTTCCACACGCACCCCCGGACCCGCATCCGGGTTCATGCGCCAGACAGGGTGTTGCCCGTCCTGCGGCGGTGCGATTATAGAGGATCTCTCGTGTGAGGACCACAAGTCGCTCTGGCTGCTGACACCGCTTATGATATCTGCATGGCCGATAGAGGCGTCATCTTGTCGCACGATCCGACGGCGGACACGGAATGCCACCGGCCTGATGATCGCTTCATCCCCGTCCGGTCGTGTGAGCTGGCGGCGGCGCTGGACGAGGACGCGGGCCGCTTCGGCGTCGCCCCCGGTATTCTCCTGGCCGTCGCCGGGGCCGTGGAAGACGTAATCGATCAGGAAGTGTCGGCTTTCGAGCGGGTTTTGGGGGACCGTTATGCCGCCTTCAACCCCGACCGCGACACAGTTCCCCAGGCTGACGTCGGCCAAGCTCGTACGCCCGAAGGCTACCGTGGGCTGAGTACCCGACTCGACTACCTGCTGACTAAAGCGAATCTCGTCCGGCTGACCGACGAGCAGATCCAGTCTGCCATCGAGACCGCCAACAGCTTCGGCCTGTGCGTGCGACTTCACGCGGGGCGTCTGGCACATCTGGGCGTTTGGGTCCGCGGGCAGACGAGCACCCGGCGAGTTGCCCGCACCTGGCGCCATCCACTGCGAGGCCAGGCCCGAGAGCTGACCGTCTATCGCCGGCTGGTGATCGTCACCCGTCTCCAGAAGGACCCGTACGTCAACCTGAAGCTGTTCAAGGAAATCCCCATCTCTGACATCGAAGCCCTGCTCCCCCATGCCGACGTGCGGATGACCTGGCTCGACCGGCTGAGACTGTTCGGCGGCGGGGCGGGCATGCTCGGCTCGACCGGCCTCAAGGTCTTTAAGCTTCTCGGGGCCATCGTCTATTGGAGCAGACTGTTGTGGGTCGTGCTCGTGGGCGCCGCCGTGCTGACCTACCGCGCGATCACCGGCTACCGCCAGGCCCGTACCATGCGCGACTCGCTGCGCACCAAGCATCTGTACTACCAGAACCTCGACAACAACGCCGGCGTCATCCACACACTCATCTCGATGATTGCCCAGGAAGAGGTCAAGGAGGCGATCCTGGCGTATTGCTTCTGCCTCGGCGCCGGGGGCTCGATCTCCTCACCCGCGGACTTAAGGGGCCGCGTCGAATCCTATCTGGCCGAGCGGTTTGCCGTGAAGACCAGCTTTGACGTCGATGATGCCCTCGAGACCCTCACCCGTTTCGGCCTGTGGGCCGACCGTCATCGGTTTTGCGTGACGGAACCCGAAAAGGTCGAGCACAAACTTCGCGACCACTGGCAGCAGGGCCGCTCACTTGGCTATCACCAGAAAAACGCGATTACCTGACGGGTGCATGACCGTTCCGGCGGGGACCTTCAGGCGGGCAGCGGGGCGGCACCTCGCTTTTCCGAACCCCGACCGTCAGGGAGGGGACCCAAGGCCTCGTACCGGGCAGTCCGCTTCCTGACGGGCGCGGTTCAGAAACACCTGGGGGGGCGGCGCCTTCCAATAAGCCGCCCAAAGTGTCATGCGCCCTGACCTGAGCGTGGGCCCGCTGTGCAGGATGCCGGCAATGCGGGGCGATTACCGGGATGTTGGATTCGGTGCCTCTGGCGGCGGAGAAAGCGTGCGCGGTATGATACCGGCCACTGCTTGTGCAGGAGGCTGCCAGGCGCGCGGCGCGAAATCAGCTCTAATCCGGATTATTCATGGAGGAATTCACCACGGAGACACAAAGGCCACGGAGAAAAGAGGTTGCGTGAAATCCTGGCGGATCGGTGTTTCGACAGTGTGGTGATGGTTATGTCGGAACCCGAGTGGTTGATTTCAACTGATTTCTTTGTCTTCTCCGGGCTCTCCGTGACTCCGTGGTGAAGAATCCAGACTAAGCCGAAGGGATGACGAACATGAGACTGCGAACCCTGTTGGGTGCCAGCGCTCTTGTCGGGACGACGGTATTCATCTCCAGCGCGGTCTTCTCTTCAGATAAGGGAACCACGACGAGACCGGCGACGCAAGGGCAGGAGAAGCCCGAGCCCGGCGTTGACACGGAATCACCAATCGAGATGTGGGTCCGATACGCCATGCCGGCCAAGCATCACAGGCTTCTGAATCAGATGGCCGGCAGTTGGGATACGGTGGCCAGGTACAAGATGAATCCTGACAGTCTCCCGGTGGAATCCGAAGGAACTTGCGAGCGCAAATGGGTCCTCGACGGCCGGTTTCTGCTCGAAGAGTTCGACGGGGGCGACCTGGCCCTCCCGTTCCGGGGTCTGGCGCTCTACGGCTACGACCGTTTCGAGCAGAAATACACCTCCGCATGGGTGGATACCATGAGCACCGCGATCATGACGAACCTGGGCACCTACGACGAGCCGAACAAGGTCGTGAACTTCGCGGGCAGATACGGCAACCCGTGGACGGGTGTGAAGGCCAAGAGCCGGGGCGTGACCCGGTTCGTGAGCAATGACCGGCACGTGCTCGAGCTTCACGTGCGGGCACCCGACGGGCGGGAATTCAAGACTCTGGAGATCATTTACACCCGCAGGCCGTCAGAGGAAGAGCAAAAGGTGCCGGCGCGGCGCCCGTGAAAAAGCCTTCCATGAACGATAGAGCCGGGGAACTCGAGGTTCCGTACCGGGAAGCCTTGCTGCAGGACGTTGTCCATGTCGTTTAGATGGCCGGAGGGATGTACGGATCGCGGTACTGCCGCAGGAGCAGTTCGTTGGCGGCATGGTCCGGATTCGTGAACCCGGCGTCCGTGAAGCAGAGGTTGCGCTTCGGGTCGAAGTGAATCATTCGGCCCGCGCGGTAGGCGATGTTGGCCAGGTGGCAGGGAAGCACGGCGAAGTGGCCGGCCTCGATCGGTGCCCGCGGCTCAGCCCGCGATCGGATGCAGCTCACGAAGTCGTCGAGGTGCGCTGTCGTCAGCGGATCCGCCGCCTGGTTGACCTGGCGCGGGCCCGGTTTGTCGAGCGTTTCGGTCTGATCGGCCAGGCTGGGGAACGCGGCCACCCGATGCCGATCGACGAACAGCGTGGTCTTGTTGCCGTGGAATTGCATTCCGTAGTGCATCGAGCGGCCTTGCCGGCTGGTGCCGTTGTGTCGAGGGATCGGCGGGCCCCATGCGGCGTGGCCGTTGCTCAATCGCAGCGAGTACACGTGCGTGAAGCGCCCGGCGAGCTGGGGGTGGCGGCTTTCGTACTCGAAGATGACCTCCAGCGTGTCGGGCGTTTCCCGGAAGTCGTTGAGGCCGAAGTTCCCCCCGACCGCCA
>CAZOIA010000049.1:0-30053 GCA_964579675.1 uncultured Planctomycetales bacterium
ATGCCCGCCAGTTCGAGGACATGAGGGAACTCGCCAACGAGATGACCGTCTTCACTCTCACGTCTGCGGGTGGCGGATCGCAAGGCAGGCGC
Organism: uncultured Planctomycetales bacterium; assembly: GCA_964579675.1. Lineage (GTDB taxonomy): Bacteria > Planctomycetota > Phycisphaerae > UBA1845 > PWPN01 > CAZOIA01. The sequence goes on from CAZOIA010000049.1 coordinate 93, forward strand.
CGGCGCGGGTCCGCGTATCAGCCGACCTGTGCAGCCGCCCTGGCCGAGTTGGCCGGGACGGCCTGGTCGCAGACCGCTTACGCCTTCGGCATTCACATCTGGCACTACTACCCCGGCTACTACACGCACCTTGGCGCCCAGTACACCGGCCAACACCAACGGGCCAGCTACTTCGGCTTCATGGTTCACCCCGCCCGGCCGGGCTACGAGGACATGACCGGGCATCCGTGCCAGCACGTCTATCCATACGCGAAGTACCGGGCCTACCGGTCGAGGTATACGGGAGGATCAAGCTTCACCATGTCCATCGGCCGGGAGATCACGGCCCTGATGGACATGTCCGAGAGCAATCCGTCTCCTTCCAGCTACGAGGATCTGGTGTCTGCCGGCAGCAACTTCAAGTCCGGCACGATCGAAAGCTCCGAGGAGCAGACCACCGACCGGACTGTGCTCTTCAGCGACGCGACGATCTATCCTCCCGGCACGCGGTACCTGATCCTGTACCTGGACAACGACGATCCGACGGAATCGGCGCTCTGCGCCGGCTGGAGCCCCGGCAGCGGAACGGAGTATTCGACCGACAACTTCAACTGGGCCGCCGCCGGCGGCGTCCTCGGCACCTTCAACTTCGACAAACTCGCCACCTGAGGTTCGAGCATGACGCGCGGCGCTCGCCCTCCCACCTGCGCTGCTATTCCCGGAGTGGGCACCCCTGGCACGCCGCCCTGACCATCCGCTACTACAACCCCCTGACCAACCCGGGCCGGCAGATCAACCGGATTACCGAATACCTCGGCCGGGCTGGTCGCCCCCGAGCAACGCTGCTACGTAGTCGCCCTCGTGGAGCCCCTGCGGAAGCTGTGTCTGAGGCCCCCAGCCCTCCGGCCGTCGAACAATTGACAGCAGCCTAGAGCAACTGATAATACATTGTGGCGGGACGTTCTGGGTAAAGCCATAGGTTCTCCCGTCACTCACCATCTGGCAGGGCTCTTCGATGGAAGCCAAGCACGACACCGTGATGACCATTGACGAGCTCTCCGTTTACCTCAAGATTGCGAAGTCGACGCTCTACAAACTGGCGCAGGAGGGTAAACTCCCTGGCCAGAAGGTCGGCCGCCACTGGCGGTTCCGCAAAGAGACGATTGACCATTGGCTTGACGAAGGTAACAAACGGCCGGACCACAGCACAGGTCGCTTGAGGCCCACCATGAGGTGATGAGCGTGACACCATTCACGATTGGAATGACGGTCCGCAGCCGTGGCGAGCGCTTCTCCGTGGTTGATGCGAACGCTCTCCCCGCGGGCGATGTGCCGATGATCCGGCTCACCCTGCGTGGACTTGATGGTGAACTTCGGGGGAAAGAACTCACTCTACTTCATCCGATTGACACTGTCACACCTGACGAAACCCCGGAGCCTAGCCTCAATCGGCCAGGGCGTTTTGCGCGTTTCCGCCTCCTGCATGATGTGTTCCGCCTGCGAATCTCACCGCCTACGGACGTTCTCGTGGGGGTGAGTCGCTCTCGGATTCGCTTCGAGCCATACCAGTATGTTCCGGCGATGCGGGCACTAGAGCTGCCTCGACCACGCCTGCTGCTGGCTGATGACGTCGGATTGGGTAAGACCATCGAGGCGGGATTGGCCTTGCAGGATCTCGCAGCACGACGGCGTGCGGGTCGCGTCCTGGTCGTCTGTCCCCACGGGATTATGACCCAGTGGCAGGAGGAACTGGAGGGCAGGTTTGGCCTCCGATCTAAGATCTTCGATCGCGACACCATCCACGAGACGCGCCTTCAGAACGAGGTGGGTGCAAACCCGTGGGCGATCGAGCCACGAGTCATCGCCTCCATGGACTTCATCAAGAGGCGCGAGGGCGCCTTTCGCGAGCTGTCTTCCACCAAGTGGGATGTCGTGATTGTCGACGAGGCCCACCATCTTGCTGGGGGACGGTCTGAGGATGATGTCACTGATCGGCATAGGCTCGGACAGTGGCTCTCCGATGCTACGGATGCATTACTCCTGCTAACGGCCACTCCCCACGACGGGTACGACGAGAGTTTTGCGTCGTTGCTGGGCTTGCTGGAACCCAGTTTGATCATGCCCGACGGCACGATCCGCTTCGAAAGGTATCGCCGTCACCTGGTCCGCCGCCTCAAGCGACACATCCGCAATCCGGACGGGTCATTGAAGTTCCTTCAGCGACAAGTTCGTCCAATTCCGGTTCGAATGACATCACCGGAGCGGGCTTTACACAATGCGGTCATGTCTCAAGCCAGGGAGCTGGAGGATCTTGCCTCCGCAATCCGGAGGCCAATGGATGCCGAAGCGATTCGTCTAGTGGCCACAATTCTACGCAAGCGAGCCGCTTCGTCCCGGGCGGCTCTGGCTCAGACTCTGCAGCAGCGTCAGGAAAATCTGGCCGAACGTATCGAGGAGCTGGAGCTTCAGCGGGATCATCTGCAGGCCTTGCGACGAGGCGATACGATTCCAGATGAATCGCTAGCCCGCCTGGAGAGAGAAGCCCACCGCAGCTACCTGTCTGTTGTTCGCCGGCTCGGACGCCAGGTTCGCCGCGCCGAAGCTGAGCAGGATGCCCTCACGGACTTAGCTCGATTGCTGGAGGCCTGCGGGAACGAGCCGGACTCCAAGTTGACGAAGCTACTAGAGGCTCTGCGGGGCATGCACGTCGAGTGTCCACAGGACAAGGTCATTGTCTTCAGCGAATATGCCGACACGGTGCAGGCAATCCTGGAGGCATTGGAGGGTGCCACCGAGTACTCCTCCAAGTGCTGCAGCCTCAGTGGCGATCTGTCACGCTCCCAGCGAACGGCGGTCTTGGCTGATTTCGCATCCGAAGAGAAACTCATTCTTGTTGCCACTGACGCAGCGGGTGAGGGTTTGAACCTACACCGATACTGCCACCGCATCATTCATTTCGAGCTTCCGTGGAACCCCAACCGTCTGGAGCAACGCAACGGTCGAATCGACCGATACGGCCAGAACCAGACACCACGGATAGGCTTCCTGTATGCCCAAGAGACCTATGAAGGGGAAGTGCTTGCAAGGCTCGTGGATAAGATCGAACGACAGGTTCATCGCCTGGGCTCGGTCGGCGACGTGCTCGGTCAGATACAGGCCGAGCGAATCGAACAAATCGTGGGGCGGACCCCGGAGGACGTGGAAACGGCCATCCAACAAGCCGAGCAGGAAATCGACGCCGAGATTTCCCGCGTTGACAATGCCTCGCTTCCCCGGCTCCTGGGCGACGGCAGCCTGGACGAGGAGGAGGTCAGCAAGGCCCAAGAAGCCGCCCAGAGAGGTGTGGCGCAAGAGGTGGAGCTGGTCGATTTCCTGGATCGTGCCGTCCTTGCCGCCGGGGGGCGCTTCGAACGCCGAGACGCCCGGATCTCTGTTCAGACGCCGTCTTCCTGGGTCTCTTCGACCGTGCAACCGCACTACGCGGACCTGACCATAGTGGAGCGCGGTACCGAGGCGCCCATCCTCCAGGAAAACGTACTGGACGAAAACCATCCACTCATCGACGCTGCCGTTCGGTGGGTGAAGGCCAGCCGGTTCGCCCGTGATGATGACCATCGCCTGGCCTACGTTCTGAGTTCTGCCATCACGCAACCCGACCTCGTCGCCACATTCCTGGTGCAAATCCGCGACGGCGAAGGGCGGGAACAGGAGCGACTGGAAGCAGTCCGGGTAGATTGCCGTGGCGAGGTGTCGCGCGACCGCGACCAGGACTTGGCGTCCCTGGATACGGCCGGCGAAGGCAACGTGGACTCCAATCTGCTCGTCGAACTCTTCAATGGGTGGTGGCAGGACGCTCGACAAGCTGCGGAGCAGGAGGCACGCCGCCGAGCGGATTCATGGCGGCAGGGCATCATCGCCAGGCGAAACCTGGCCCAGGAACAGCTCGTGCGAGAGCTTGATGATTGGAATACAGCGTCCCGCCAGGTAATCCTGGGCCGGTACCAGGACCAGCCCACCCTCTTCGGCGCCCCCGACATACCACCGGCGGTCAAGCGTAAGCTCCGCCATCATGAAGAACGATATCGGCAACGGCGGGAGTACCTGCAGCGCCGCATGCAGTTTGATGAGGCAACGGTTGAGCCTATCGGCGTGCTCCTGCGTGTGCCGGCCTTGTCCGTCAGAGAAGGGAGGCCCTGACCATGGAGAGCCTCATCTTCTCCGGGGACGCTTTCAGTGAGTACTACCTCCGCAATCTGTTGTGGGATGAGCCGAAACTGCGCCCATTGCTTGGCCTGGATGCATGCAACGCTTCTTGCCGCCGCGCCGCTGCCGAGGTCGGCCGAGCTCAGCGCGCTCTGCGAGCTCGTCACCAAGCCAGATCCACACGAACGCTCCTGCTGACCCCTCTGGCGGACATCCTTAGCTGGGAACTCGGGCAAGAAGAGGAAACAGTCGAAACAGCCGAGGGTGCGGAGAGCGCTGGTCAGGCGCTGAGGGTGGACGGTCGAAGCATCGCCCGCGTCTTGGCCATCGAGCCGGACGCGCCGATGGATCTACCACCCACAGGCATCCACCGCCGGTTTGCGCCTACACTCAGCGTTGTCCGCGCGCTCGAAGAGCTCAACCTCACCTGGGCCATCCTGCTTAACGCCTACGAACTGCGACTCATCCGCCGCGCGGAAGGTTTTGTTTCGTCCCACGTTGGCTTCGACCTTACCAGCATCGCCGAAGGCGGACAACCGGGATTCGACGCCTGGCAACTCCTGTGGGCGCTGCTGCGGTCCGAGGCGCTAGCAGCCGAGCCAATGGTCCTGGAACGCGCTGTCGCCAACGGTCGGGAACACCAGGCCGGTGTCGGCGCCGCACTCGGAGGGCAAGTGCAGGACGCCATCGTGGCCTTCGCCCAGGGCATCATCTCTCACGCCGCCAACCGCGAGACGATCCCACAGCCAGTTCCGCATGACTACCTTACCCGTCTCTACACCGAAGCCCTGCGGGTGCTGTACCGGATCCTCTTTGCCCTGTACGCCGAGGCCAGAAGCCTGTTGCCACTGGACCTGCCGACGTACCGGGACGCGTATTCCGTCACGCGCCTGGCACGTCGAGCGGCAGACCCCCAGGCCGACCCGCGACGCAATCCCAGCACATCGGGACGATACTTTGAGTTCAGTTTGCGGGCACTGTTCGAATTGCTTCGTCAGGGGGCGAACCTTGGCCCCGAGGGGCGCATCCCCAAGTACAACGGGGCCATGTTTGACCACGGGCAGACCGAGCTGGTCGAATCGCTCGTGTGGGGAGACGAAACCATCGCCAACGTGCTCGAGAAGCTCACCCTCATCCCCGCTCGAACCGGGCAGGTTCGCCTCAGCTACCGCGAGCTCGATGTCGAACAGCTCGGCGCGGTCTACGAGAACTTGCTTGAGCAGATCCCCCAGATCGCCTCGGAGCCGATGTTCCGCGTGGTGCTCGATGGCCGCGAGCTGGTCGTCACCCTTCCCGAACGTCAGCGCCTGGCCGAGCGCCGCGGCGAAGTCCTGACAAGGGAGCTGGCTGAAGTTCAAGGCGAAGAGGAAGAGGAAGCCCTCGACGAGGAGGAGGAACCGCAGGAGACGGACGAAAACGGCGAACAGATCGAGGAGGAAGAGGAACCTCGCAGGCGCGGGCCAGCCAAGCCGCTGCGGGTCCTGGCAGAGATCGTCCCTGGCACCGTGTACCTCAAGGCCGGCATGGGTCGAAAGCAGACTGGCTCGTTCTACACCTCCCGCCCGCTGGTGGAGTTCCTTGTTCGTCGGGCCATCGATCCGCTGGCTGAAGGCAAGACGCCCGAGGAAATCCTCGCCTTGAGGGTGCTCGACCCGGCCATGGGGTCCGGGCACTTCCTCGTGGGTGCAAGCCGCCGGCTGGGGGAACACCTGCTCGCGGCCTACCGCAAACGCCACGAGGAGGTGCTCACCGCTCAGACGAACCTGCCTCCCGGGGACGTTTTCCTCGAAGCCGGTGTGCATCCCGAGGTGGCCGCGAATTGGGAGCATGAAGATCGGGCGCTGACGGCATGCCGGCTGCTCATCGCCGGGAACTGCATCTACGGCGTGGACAAGAATCCACTGGCGGTCGATCTGGCCCGCGTCTCATTGTGGCTGGCGACGGCAGCCACCGATCATCCGCTGACGTTCCTCGATCACCGTCTGCGCCCCGGTGATAGCCTGCTTGGTCTTCCGCTATATCTGGGCAACGGAGACGAGCCCGAAATCCACCTTCTCAAGCCCGACCAGCCGGTGACCCGCCGGCGGGGAAGAGGTCGACGCACACAAGCAGAAGACACACCACTCCTGGCCGGCGTGTCGATGCAGGAGATTGTCAGTGGGGCCACTCGATCCCTGCGCGCGCGCATTCGGCGAGCCCTCCAACACCTCAAGACCATCTCCGAGTTGATGAACGAACGCCCCGGGGACTTTGCTGGACATCGCTTGGCTTTCGAGGCCATGCAGAATGAGCTCAAACCGTTCTGGGAGCTTCACCGGCTCCGCGTCGGTCGAGAGTTCACTCGCCCCGATACCGTCGCCGAAACAGGGCTGGTCAACCGCTGGCTCGCGGAGATTGCCCAGGAGGGTCGTCCCCAGGACGAAGCGCGACAGCTCGCCGCAACGACCATCCGGCGCGGCAAAGAAGTCGGGGCCTTCTGCTGGGAACTCGCCTTCCCTGAGGTCTTCTTCAACGAGCAGGGCGAACGTCACGAGCGCTCCGGCTTCGATGCCGTGATAGGCAACCCACCCTGGGACAAGATCAAGCCCAACGAGCGCGAGTGCTTCTCCGACTTCGATCCTACTGTCTGGGACGTTCAAGGGCAGGACCGGAAGGGCCTCATCCGCCGGCTCATGCAGGACAACCCCCGTGCTCGCGAGGCTTGGGAACGCCACGAAGCGGAGACCACGACCCTTTCCAAGCTTCTCTTGGATGGCGGCATGTATCACCACCAGATCGCCGTCGTCGAGGGCAAGAAGACCGGCGGCGATCCAGACATGTTCAAGTTCTTCACCGAGCGGGCGTACCAGCTGGTGCGCCTGGAAGGCCGAGCGGGCATCATTGTGCCTCTTGGCATTCAGAGCTCGCTGGGCACGACCGGCCTGCGACGTCTGCTGCTCGACCAATGCCAGCTCCAAGCTCTGGTCAAACTCGACAACGAGCGCTTCATCTTCCCCGGCGTCTTCCACGGTCAGAAGTTTGACTTGCTCGTTTTCGCCAAGGGATCCCGAAGCGACAAGTTCGATGCAGCGTTCTTCAGTTGGGAACCGGCCGAAGTCGTGCTACGACTCAACAACGACCCGCGCCGCCTTACCGTGGACGCGGAGCTCTATCGCGAGCTGTCGCCAGAGCAGTACACGTTCGTCGAGCTGCACGATCAGCGGGAAGTAGAGCTACTTCGGCGCATCTACCGGCAATTCCCGCGGTTAGGTGAGTGCCGCGAGGATACATGGAATGTGTCGTTCAAGGCCGAGTTCCACATGACCAACGGTAGCTTCCTGTTCCGCAATGCAGCCCGGCTGCGGCAATTCGACCCAGTGCTGCACAGTCGGCTACCGCCGGTGACCGAGGCGGCGCAGGGGGCGACCTTCGAGCATGACGAGGGCGGCGAATACTGGACCACGCGACCGGATGACCACTACGCCCGCCAGTCCCAGCGATTCACACGGGTCGAGCGCTGGGTGGACAGCCGCGGTCGCGTGCATCCGGTCGGCGGCATCGACGAGGACAAGGTTGCCTACCGCCTGACCGGCTATGTGCTCGTTGGCGAGGAGGCCGACGCCTCAGCCCTGCCCGTCAAGCCCGATGAGAAGTACGTGCCTCTTTACGAGGGCCGGATGGTCCATCAGTTCGACCACTGCCAGAAAGCGTACATCCGTGGCTCGGGCCGTCGTGCCCGCTGGGACGAACTCCCCTGGCAGGAAAAACGAATGGTTGGACATTACCACATGGCAAGCAGCGACTTCACTAGTTTGCACGCCAACAGTGTTCGATGCAGAGGCACGTTCGGCGCTGTAACCGGACAGGCGAATGAGCGAAGCCTGCTCACAACTGTAGTTCCCGCCTTGCCTTGCGGGAATGCGTTACCGACGATTCATGCAGATCGTGGTGATCCGTGTGTGGACGTCTTCTGGTCCGCTGTTTGTAACTCGTTCTTTGTCGATTGGCTGCTGCGGCTGCGAGTATCCAACAACATCAACTTCTTCGTATTGGAGAGTCTCGCTATGCCGCGCCCCGCTAGATGGGACGACCAAAGTGCCGAGGTCATCAAAGCTGCTGCCAGACTTCTTTCATCGACACCAGAAATGTCGCCAGTCTGGTCGGTGATGGCTGGCCGATGGCCCGACGAGTTTCCGATGCCGTGGACTCGCGAGCGGGCATGCTTGGACATCCGCGAACGCGCGACGCTACGAGCGGAGATCGACGCCCGGGTGGCGATGCTTTACGGGCTTTCGGCGCAGGAGTACGCACGGATTCTCTCGACGTTCCCCCTCCTGGATCAGGACCAGCCGCGCCTGCCCGGGGATTGCTTCATCCGTCGGACGAACAAGGGCGAGAAGGTCGAGCCGCGCGGCTTCATCACTCGCGATCTCGCGCTGCTGATGTTCTTCGAGCTGAGCGCTCAGGAGCCGCCGGGGGACATCGTGGCCTTCTTCGCCGACGCGGGCGTTGACATCGAGCGAAACACCGGCCCGATCCGCAATCTCCGGGCACGCGTAGAGGAGGCGACGCGTCGCGGGGCGGTGGCGTACTTGCCCACGCAATACAAAAGCTGGAAGCCGGCGGACACGCCCTTTCTGCCGCCAGACCTGCCACGAGAGCTGGTCGAAAACGGGGATGCCCATGTCGGCCAGCACGTCGTCTGTGATCCGCAGATCATGGGCGGCAAACCCACGCTGGCTGGCACGCGAATTGAGCTACAGTTGGTCTACGACCTGCTGAACCAGGGCTGGACCTTCAGTCAGGTGCTCGAAAGCTACCCCCACCTTACGCGGGAGCAGGTTGCAGTGGCGTTGCGCTGGGGGGACCTGCAATGAACCTGCGGTTCACGCGGCTGGTTGTCGACGAGAACGTGCCCAAAGAGGTCGTTGATTCTCTCAATTCTCTTGGCTTCAAGGAAGTGCACTGGATTGGAGACAAGAATAAGGGGGCCACCGACCCGGACGTTTGGCGCATCGCGACCAAGAAGAATGCCATCCTGATTACTGGTGATCTTGGGTTCATTCCACAGATGGGCCAGGCTGAGGTGCTCTACGGTCCCGTAGTCGTCGAGTACTCAACAAGAGGCTTCTCGAAAAACGAACTGAAGAATGCTGAGATCATGGGGGCAATCATCAGGTGGTTCTTCCGGAACGGCCATCATGAGGACAAGGAGCATGTGAGGATACACGTTGAGGGTAAGCTCGGAACACGCCGACGCCTTTGGCAGCAGGCCAAGGCAAAAGAGAAACTGCACACATGAACCCACTTCGCATTGCACAAGTGTTGAGAGATGACTACCTGACGCTGCTCCGGACGACCTTCCGCCCTAGGCAGGATGCATTGCGGGCGGCCTTCGACCGCGAGATCGAGCGTGACGGTTTCCTCACGCGAGAGCCGTTCGTGTCGCTGGCTCAGCCGTACCGATACGGCGAGGCGGTGGCCTGGCTACTGCCTGAGGCAAGGCAACGATTCGGTGTGATCGCCCAGCGACCATTTCTGCATCAGGCCCAGGCAGCCCGGCGGATCGCGGATGGTCAACCTGCCGTCGTGGCCACGGGTACCGGCTCGGGCAAGACCGAAGCCTTCCTGATGCCCATCGTGGATCACTGCCTGCGCACCCGGGATCAGAGCGGCCTGAAGGCGATTCTGGTCTACCCCATGAACGCCCTGGCCACCGATCAGCTTCGCCGGGTGAGGGTGCTGATGGGGGGCAGCGGCGTGAGCTTCGGGCGGTACACGGGAGAGACGGAGCTTTCGGGCCAACGGCCGGCCGAGGCCCCCGAGGAGGAGCGAGTCAACCGGACGGAGTTCCGCAGCAATCCGCCGCACATCCTACTGACGAACTACCAGATGCTGGAGTACATGCTTCTGCGTGGTGACGGGCGGGATATCTTCCGCGGCCACCATGTGCGCTTCGTCGTGTTGGACGAGGTGCACACCTACCACGGGGCCCTGGGCACCGACGTAGCTTGCCTGCTGCGCCGCCTGCGAGCGTCGCTGGCGGAGAGCGAAACCGGCCATCAGCCGCCGCTGTTCATCGGTACGTCGGCCACGCTTCAGTCCGAGGTTGAGGGCGGGGACCCGCGCGAGGGTGTGGCGCGGTTCTTCATGCGACTGACGGGGCAGGACACGCCAGCGGAAGCGGTGATTATGGAATCACTGGAGCCGCCAACCGTCCCGCCCGGGAGCCGCCTGCCCGATCCTCCAGCGATCACGGAAGACGAGCTGGCTCAGTTCGACGCACGCGATCACGTGTCGGTGACAGGCCTAACAAGGCGACTTGCGGGCGTCGGCGAGAGGGATATGCGCTCGCTGGAAGAACTGTGGTCGTCTATGAAACTGCCGTTTCTGCTGCTGAATCGGCTCCGGCATCCGATGTCGATCCACGAAGTCATCCAGATGCTGGCAAGCCAACCGGAGCGGCAGGGTGTTGATCAGGATACGCTGAGGCGCGAAGTAGAGGCGGCGCTGTTGGTGGGGCCAACCCTGCCGGAGAGCCATCCGCTACGACTGCGCCCCCGGGTGCACCGATTCCTTCGTGGTTTGGCCCGCTTCTGGCGCTGCACGAACCCGGACTGCGGCCGGCTTGTGAATGAAGGGGTCGAGTCCTGCACGGTCTGTGGATCGCGGACGCTCCCACTGGCGATTTGCCGGACCTGCGGCTGGGATTTCTTCGTCGCTCGCGAGGTCGAAGGTCGCGCCCAGCCTTGGACGCAGCGCAACTCGACGCGGCAAACGATCTACTATTACGACCCGCCGACCGAACACATTGAGACCGACACCGAAGACAATCCGCTTGAGGCCGATGAAGAGGCCGCTGAGGCGGAAGAGGCAAGTGGCCAACTGGCCGATGAAGAGGGCGAGGAAGCCGCCCAGGAGGCGGAAGTCTATATCTGTCCGCGGTGTCTTGGGCTCAGTACCTCCCCAGCGGAGCGGAGCTGCACTTGTGACAACGAATTCCCGTTGCGGGCTGTAGGAGTGCACCACGGCCGGGGAACTCGCTGCCCGGTGTGCAACAGCCGATATGGCCGCTTCGATGTGCTGACGCCCGTGAGCTTGGGCAACTCTTCGGCGTTAACGCACGTATCCAGAACGCTGCTGCGGGAACTGCCGGCAGAGAATCGCAAGATTCTGGTATTCTGCGATTCGCGTCAGGATACCGCGCACCAAGCCCGATTCATCGAGGGCGTGGAAGGCCACCTGCGACTACGACGAGCGGTATATCGGCTACTGGGCTCGAACGGCCAGGCCCATGACCTGCACTGGCTGGTGGAGAACATCTATCATGACTTTGTGGAATCGGGACTCCTGCCGAGAACGCGAAGCCGTGACGCCCAGCACCGCGAGATGGACAAGATCGAGGGCGGCCTGCTCTCGGAGTTCGTGCTGGCTGCGAACGTTCGCCACAGCTTGGAGCGCCTCGGTTTGGTGGCTGTGCGCTATGCCGGTTTGGACGAGCAACTCGATGGCGATGGGTTCCGTGAGCTGTGCGAGGCTCACCAGCTTGGTATTGAGACCGCGCAGTTGGCGACGCGCCGCCTGCTTGACCTGATGCGGAGCCGGTTTGCCGTTTCGCACGAGGCTTTCAGGACGCGTCTGTATCGAGGGGATCGCCTCAGTTCTCGCTACGGTTTGAGCCCGGGCAGACAGGTTGGCCTTCCTGTGGCATTTCAGCGCCCCGGGAACCGCTCGGAGAACACACTGACCTTCAAGCTGATGAGTACGTGGAACACCGCCGGCCATCCCGCAGGAACGCAGAGTCTTTGGCGACGGCTCCTCGGCGAAGAGGCGACGACGGAGTCGTTAGCGGCTGTGCTGGAATGGCTGGAGCGAGAAGGATGGTTGAGCTGGTCCCGTATCGGGCAAAACGCCGGCGAGACGGAAGGCTATCAGCTGGTGCACGACACACTGGAGTTCCAGCAAGCCCGTGAGTTCGTACATTGCGGGGTCTGCGGCCGTACGGCACCCGGGGAGCGAGCGGGCTTGACGTGTCCCCGGTATGGCTGTGGGGGTCATCTCGTCGCATGGGACGGTCCGCTAGCGGAGGACAACTTGAACGCTCTGCTGGTCGCGGCTGAGTTCTCGCCCGCGCTGCGCCCCGCCGAGCACTCTGCGGCCGTGAGTGACGACCGCCGGCAGGAAATCGAGCAGGGGTTCCAGGCCGACCCTCCCGCGTACAACGTCCTCGTCTGCACACCTACGCTCGAACTCGGCGTCAACATCGGCGACTTGGAGGCCGTCTCGATGCGTAACGTGCCGCCTAGCCCTGCCAACTACGCGCAGCGTGCGGGACGGACAGGGCGGCGTTCGCGCATGGGCTTGGCAGTTGGCTTCGCCCGTAACACACCTCACGATGGATACTTCTTCGACCATCCGGATGAGGTCATTACGGGGGCGATCCCGCCGCCCCGGTTCAACCTGACAAACCTCGAGGCCATCGCGCGGCACGTTCGAAGCCTGGTGCTTGAGGAAGCTCAGCTGGAGTTCCCCTCCAACCTGGGAACCCTCATCAGCGACAGCGGGGCCGTGAACGCTGCGAACCTCCAAGCTCTGGTCCGCCAAATAAACGGCGCACTGGAACGGGCCGGCAGGCGAGCGCGGGAGGTCTTTGGGGCTCAGTTGGCGGAGATCCGGCCGGGCTGGGAGCTGTGGTTAGGTGGTATCATTCAGCAGGTTCCCTCGCAGATCCAGACCGCCCTAGAGACCCGCGCGGCTTTGGTGGAGGATGCGGTCCGTCGGATGCGGGAGCTCGGCAGTCAGGTTCGCCAGACACAACGGCAACAGGATGCGGAACAAGGTTTCCGTAACCTTGCCCGGAAGTTGCGTGAGGACTATCGCTATGCTTACCTGCCGCGTGTCCTGGCCGAAGTGGGGATTCTTCCCGGCTACTCCTTCCCGGGTGACCCCGGATCATTGACGCCGGGCTACGACCCCGACCCGATCTTCACGGGACGGCTGCAAGCGCAGCGAGAGTTCGCTCCCGGGCAGATTGTCTATGCCCGAGGCCATCGCTGGCGGGTCGGCGGAATTGCGCTGAACCGTCCGGGCAGTAGAACCCAGGGCGCGGAAAGGTTTGACTTCACGGAGTGCCCGGCCTGTAGCTTGGCTGCCTCAGCATCAGGCGCAAATAACTGCCCGCGCTGTGGTGCGGAGTTGGGTGGCACCACGTGCACAGCATGGGATACGGGTGCATTTCAGGCCTGGCCTGCAGATATCGAGCCTGAGACCGAGGAAGAGCGTCAATCCGTCGTGTTTGACGTGCGAGCGCATCCACAACGAGACGTTCCGTCGCAGCGGTTCTCTCTTGGCCCCTGGGTCTTCGAGCTTCGGAGCCAGGAAGAGATCTGGTGGATTAACCACGGTCCCTTCCGAACGCTCGAGCAAGGCCAGGAGCCGGAGTCGGTGGGCTTTCGTCTGTGCCCCACTTGTGGTGAACTTCGACCTGAGCCTCAAGCAACCCGCCGCGACGAGAATCGCCGGGGGCGCAGAAATCGTGACGCTCGCGCAGACCGCGATCCCCACGATGACCGATGCGGAGGACGACCAGTGACGGTGGCCATTGGCCATCAGGACCACGCAGATACGCTGCGACTTGTGGTGCCAGGCCTTCAGGGTTTGGGCTCGGAGGGCGTGGGATGGGCTTGGTCCATGGCATGGGCGATAGTGCGGGGTGCCATCCGCTTCTTCGATCTAGACGAAGATGATCTGGAAGCGAGAGTGCTCACGCATCGAGGCGACGGTCGGGAGGAGGTGCTCGAAATCATCTGGGTCGATTCCGTTCTCGGTGGCTCAGGCATCCTCGGAGAATTGGTCCGGCAGTTCCCGACTGTTGCCAGGTCGGCCTTGGAGCATCTGCGTGACCACGATTGCCCATCCTCTTGTTACCGTTGTCTGCGCACGTACAGAAACCAGCGCGTGCACGGATTGCTCGATTGGCGGCTCGTCGTACCTCAGCTCTCCGCGGCAACCATGGGCAACGTCGCAGAGTTGGGTTCCGGTCCCGCACCCTCATACACCACAGAAGGGCCTGAGTGGGAAGAGGCTCGACGAGCGGGTTGTGGATCACCGTTGGAGCTCCGACTCCTACGCGCCATGCGCGACGCTGGACTCGATGAGCCCGAGAAGCAGTTTGAGGTCAGGAGTACAACTGGCCGGCTGGTGACGGTGGCGGATTTCGCCTACCCGCAACAGGCTTTGCTGATCTATGTAGACGGGCTGGCTTTCCACTCATCACTCAGACAGCGGATTCACGATGCAGCTCAGACCAACCAGCTTCAGAACCTTGGTTATCGGGTCCTTCGGTTTGTCGGCCCGCAGGTGTTCTCAACCACGGACGACTGTGTCGCTGGGATTAGACAGGCCCTTGAGGTCGACCCCTAGGCCGAATCCCGAAGAGCGGTTAGGGTGTGGGTGAGTTGGCGGCACGGCTGGGTTCGGAGTGCCAATCCGCGCGAGCAACGAAGCCTCCGCCGTTCACGCTAATCATCTGACGGCTTCAGGCGCTGGCTGAAAGCATCCCTGCCAGAGCGAGCCGGGGAGCGAGCAGCCGAATTGCCCGCACGCCGACATCCGACGATTCCCGCCGCCAGCAGTCAGTCCGGGCACGAGAGCCCGGATGACTACGCTTTCAACTCTCTGCACTCCCCTGCCTCGCGGCGAGTGTCGGTCAGCCAACAGGATCCAGGCCGCCAGTCCGCTGGGGGCTCCGCCTCCTCGCGGTCTACCCAGATCGCTGATGTATAACCTCATTTATGACAAGGTGTTATGGCGACATGGCTGCTTTGAAGGCGTCGGCCCCAAATATTCCTTTCACGATTATGGCTCTTTCTTTCACGAAATAGCCTTGACTCTGCCGATTCCGACCAGTATATTTCACAAAGGAAGGGTTGCCTTTCATGGACTACTTGCTTGAGATCGCACGGATCGTCGATGGCGCGGTGAAGGGAGACCGAGCCAAGGTAGTTGCCTACGTCGAGCAGCTGGCGCGCAAACTCCGCGAGGCAGACGACTACGCGTCGGCGGAGCGGTTGGTGCGAACGGCGAGAGGAGCCACGGCATCGGAGGTGACTGCGGCCGGGACGGCGACGTCGCCTCGCCTACCCGTCGATGGCGAGTCACGCCTCGCTTTGGCAGATGAGGAGTGGATCGAGCCGGAAGAGGTAGCAGTCGTCCTTGATGCTTCTCTCGATGAGCAGGTTGGGGAGTTCATAAGATACGTCAAAGCTGCGGATCGGCTCTTAGCCAGCCGAGTTGGCATCGCTCCCTCCATGATCATTTATGGACCTCCAGGCGTGGGCAAGACCGAGCTGGCTCGGTTCATCGCCGCCCAGCTTCGCCTGCCGCTGGTCACGGCCCGCTCAGATTCCCTGATTTCGTCGTTCCTGGGGAGTACGGCCAAGAACCTGCGGATGCTCTTCGACCATGCCAAGGGTCGCCCCTGCCTTCTCTTTTTGGACGAGTTCGACTCCGTCGCGAAACTCCGCGACGACCAGCACGAATTGGGCGAATTGAAGCGAGTGGTCGTGAGCTTGCTCCAGAACATCGATGCGCTAGACAACCAGACGGTGCTCCTCGCCGCAACTAATCACCATCACCTCCTTGATCCGGCCGTGTGGCGGCGATTCACGTACAGGTTGGAGATGAGATTGCCGGGTATGGCGGCAAGGCGGCGGCTCTTCGAACTCTTCCTGGATGGTCAACTTCCTTCAGCTGATCAGGCCGTCGAGTTCGCTTCGCTGGCTGAAGGATTGACAGGTGCGGACATTCGTCAGGTCTGTGAGAACGCGATTCGCGCCGCAGTTATAGAGGACCGTTCGATCGTCGACGCAGTCGAGGTGCTGAAGGCCATTGTGCACCACCGGCTTGGTCGCGATGCGGACTTCACCACCACTGAGCCTGACCGAGTCAAGGCGGTGCGCGACCTGGACCCTGGACTGTTCACGCTAAAGCGACTTGCGGCGCTCTTTCACTCATCTGAGGCGACAATCTCACGGCGGTTGAATGAAGGATCTGGCCATGCCGGAAGACGAACGAAGGCTTCCGATCAAGGTGGTGCTTCCGCAGGAACAAGACCTGCGGCCGGTACCTCCCGGCGGCAGTCAACGCAAAATCTTCGGTGATGTGGTGGACGATGCTGTGCGTGACCTGCTGCTTGAGCAGGTCGCGGCTGTGCGGCACCATTTTGCGACCGTACTCGATCCCAGATCAGGCCTCCCAGCGGTGGCGCGTGTTGTACTCAAAGAAAATGCGATAGCGAAGAGTCACCGTCCTAAGCAGCTGTTTGGGAAGGACACCTGTCCCATCATCGGTGGCGAGACATTCGGAAGTCTGCTCGTCAGTGTCTCGCACGCCGGAGTCCAGCGTTTGGAGCGCGACATTCGTCAGGGTACGACCGGCGACGTAGCCGCTGACATCTCCACGGTGAACCGCATCGAGCCATACACTGGCGACGATGCTGCTGGCCCCCTCGGTGTTCAGGGCCTGCAGACCGCAGTGACGGGACAACACCCTCGCAGCCTCAAGTTTCGTCTGTTTCAGCACAAGAACTCGGTTGCGGACGACCGAGTTCGAGCCGCCTTCTTCGATTTGGTGAGGGCGTTGAGGTTGCCGGATCCCGAGCCGCTCCCATACCTCTCCGGTGTGCGTGTGTATCGGGTCCGTGACGTGTGGCCAGAAGTCATCCCGCAACTTGCGGGCTTCGTTGGAACGCAAAACCTGGGTATTTTTCCACAGTTTCGCCTGTTTGCGCAGTATATTCCGCAGGGCCAGTTGACGGCGGAACGCTTTCCCGTTCCCGACCCGAACCAGCGATACCCGGTCGTGGGATTGATCGACTCCGGCACGGATCCCAACAACCCCCTTCTCCAGGCGTGGGTGGTAAACCGGGACGAGGAGGATGTGCCGAGTGCGGACCAAGATAACAATCACGGAAGCTTCGTGGCTGGGCTGATCATCAACGGCCGCAAGCTGAACCACGACGACAGCCGGTTCCCATCGTCTCAAGCCAAGATCGTGGACGTTGTGGCGATGCCCAAGCCGGATACCCCTGTGGAAGAAGCGGACCTGCTGCGAACCATCCGCCGCGTGGTTCAGAAGTACCCCAATATCCGAATATGGAATCTGTCAGTTAGCCGGACTGACATGACGTGTCGTGACGATGGTTTCTCTGACTTCGGGATCGAACTTGACGCCATCCAGAAGCAGTTCGACGTAACGTTCCTTACCTGTGCAGGGAACTATGCGGAGCCACCTCTACGAGGCTGGCCCCCTGCTGATCTTGGCGAGAGCGACCGGGTGTTTCCGCCCGCGGACGCAGCGTTGAGCGTTACCGTGGGGTCGATGGCACATCTCGATCGAGCCAATTCGCGTGTCCGTCGCGAGGAGCCCTCCCCCTTTTCTCGCCGCGGCCCAGGAGCCGCATTCCTTCCGAAGCCAGAAGTGTGTCACTACGGAGGCAACTGCGCACCTGACCTCAGCTACCACCAAGTCGGTGTTGTTTCACTCGATGGAATTGGTCATGTTGCCGAGGCAATTGGAACCAGTTTTTCCACCCCGCTGGTTACAGCATTGCTTGCGAGTATTCGGGCGGGGGTGGTCGACCCACTTTCACGCAACCTTGCGAAGGCGTTGCTGGTACAGTCCGCGGCGCTTCGAGGCGGGCCGATTGTGCCCGGCCACCTGCGTTACAAGGGGTTCGGCGTGCCGGGCGAGGTGGACGAAATTCTTACATGCGCCCCCTGGCAGGCGACGCTGGTGCTCGAACCCGAATTGCATCCGCGGCGTCGGGTGTTCACGCGGGAGGATTTCCCAATCCCGCAGTGCTTCCGTCTGCCGGATGGTCGTGTTGAGGGTGAGTTTCTCATGACGTTGGTCTACGACCCGCCGCTCGATCCAACTGCTGGAGCTGAGTACTGCCAAGTGAACGTAGACGTGTCGCTGGGCACCTACGATCCCGGCTCCGACGGCAAGAGAGTCCACAAAGGCCAGATACCTCTAGACCCTGATCCGTCCGACCTCAGCAAACTCTACGAGAAGAACCTGATCGAGTACGGGTTCAAGTGGTCTCCCGTCAAGGTGTATCGGCGAAAAATGACCGCAGTGACCGGTAACCGTTGGCGCATCCGGCTTCGTCTTCTGCACCGCGCGGGCCTTGTCGAAGCTGCGCCGCAAGGCGTCGCGCTGATCATCACATTGTTCGATCCTAAGAAGCGGAAGGCTGTCTACAATGACGTCGTGACCGCGATGAATCGGTCGGGCTGGATTGCCCAAGATCTTCGAGTCGATGAACGCATCCGCGCGCGCACTCGCGGTTGAATCCGTGGCCCTTGAGGAGAATCGAGATGGCAACGAGGAAGACGTATCATGTGGCGCCGAACCCCGATGGCGGCTGGAACGTGAAGGCTGAGCGTGCGTCACGAGCATCGAGCTCGCATGACACGAAGGCAAGCGCCGTCGATCGTGCCAAGGTGCTGGCAAAAGCACAACCCTTGGGGCAGGTGGTGATCCACAAGCAGGACGGGAGGATTCAGACGGAGCACACGTATGGCCAGGACCCCTATCCTCCGAGAGGCTGAGGCCCCTGGCTTGACATGGCCCTAACAGAATCCTAACGTACCCGTAGATCCGCCGCCGGGCGGATGCCAGCAAGTCAGTCCGGCCGGGGCTGGCCAGGGAATCGCGTGTCAGGGATGGCGCGGCCCAGCGGGTCGATTTGTTCAGGAGGCAACCATGGCCCGCCAGTACTCCGCAAAGACCTTCTTTCGGAATGCTCCTAACGCCTTGCTGGCAGAGTACTTCGAACACGCCGGGGCAAACCTCGACATCCCTTGGGGAGACCTGCGGGAAACCGAGGTCGAACCCATCTTCGAGGCGATGGAGGGCCTGGACCACGAGCCCCAAAGTCGCATCGAAGGCGACTTGCGGTTCGTCAACGAGCTGGCATGCGAGGCCGGTGTGCAGGCCATCCTTGAGGAAGCCCGTTCCTGGGGCAGGGACTGGTCGGAACAGTTCGCCGAGATGAAGAACCACTATGAGCGAGCCCTCTGGACCTTTCTCCATGAGCCCACGCGATTCGAGGCGGCGGGCCGCTTCCACGAGATGGATCGTGTCGGCGGATGGTGGCGCCGCTTTGTGGGCAAGCGACTTGATGCCTCGACGGAGCCAGAGGCGATCGAAGCGCTGAAGCAAGGGGTGTCACACTTTTACCGCCGGCAGGGGCGAGGGCGGCGTTGTGAAGTCGATCCCTACCAGCGCGAGGCTCCGGACCGGGCGTGCTACTTCGCCTACCCTGAGGACTACGCGACGGATGACCTGGGCTATGATGACAAGGGCCGCCTCCAGAGGCGACCGAGAAGGTCCGTCTTCGAGGTGATCTTCGTGTACCGCCCCGAGGAAGGGATGCTTGAGATGCATGCCCGCGGCGACAAGAAACAGAAGGAGGCGCTCGCGGAGATCTTCTGCACCGCCATCCTCGGCCTGACGGCGCTGCCCGACGACAGCGGACGACCACCCTACGACCTGAGCATCCTCAAGGATCCGGCGTTCAAGTTCGAGACCGAACCGCAGGACCGTATCGCATCCGTGGTAGTCCGCCAACTCCGACTCGACCTGCCCAAGAACGAGGACAGGGGACGCAATCCTCGGATGATTCTCATGACGACGCCCACTCCCGCCAGTCCGCGAGCGTTATACCGGCTTCTGGAGAAATCGCTGAGCCCCGATCTGCTCAGGCTCGGCGACGTGGACATCTCCAACGCGAAGTTGACGTTCACTTTCCGCCCGCTCGGCGACAAACGCCCCAAGACGCTCACGTTCGAGGTGACCTATCCGGATCGGTGTACGCTCAAGGACGACCCGTACGATCAGATCGCCCGCAAGTGTCTCAGGAAATGGACCATCGCCCGTGATTGAGGTTTTCCATCACATTCTACGTCTGACCGACCAGCTCGAATCGCCGGTATTCGACCATGCGGAGATCCGCCGCTGGCCGCGAGGGACCCGCGAACGGTTCAGCGAGCTGGGGCTGCTGCGGGAGATCGAGCCGGCGGAATCGATCCTGTGCGTCAGCTGCGGCGAGCACGTGATCACGCCTGACATCTGCGAGTATCCGGTCGTGGGCAAGACGGTTGGTGTCGCTAAGTGCCCCGAGTGCGGCCGGGTCGAAATCGAGTTGGATCAACTGCGACAATGGGCGCCGGCGTTCGATGGGCTCGTGCGGTTGCTAGGCGCCGAACTCTCTTTTCACGCGCCGATAACGCCTGTCGTTCCCGGGAGAGGTTGTCTCCTCGGAACCATGGCGACCGCTGGGGGGCCGATGGATGTATTCCTGTTCCGTGGGCTCTGTTGGCACGACGCCCAGTCGGTGATGGAGAGCGTGGCACGGTTTAACGCCGCCTCCAGCCCTGTGGTCATCGTCTTTCACCAAGTCCCCGCGAAGCCGAGGCTCTGGGGACCGATGCAGTCCGAAATCCTCTCACTTGTGGAGCTTTCGACGTGGCATGAGACCGAGCAGCGCCCCGATTTTTCGCCGCTCCTGAGGATGCTTGGAACCCTCCGCCCGCCAGTAAAGGAGGAGGCCTGGTTGACAGTAACAGAGTGTGCGCAGCTCCTGCTCGATGTTGTTTCCGGCCTTGATCTCGAAAAGGCCAAGGCACGCGTTTCTAAAGCGGCAAGCGACGGCAAGTTCAGAACGAACGGGAAGAAAGGCACGGATCGTCGTGTCGATCGTGACAGCTTCAGCACTTGGCGACTCGAGCAGCGTGAGCGCGACCTCGACGCAGCAGACGCGAAGTGGTAAGGTCTCCGTCACGCAGAGGAGAACAGAGAATGGCAGTTGATGCGATCGTGCGTGTGTCTTTCCAGTCGAATGTGCTGGCTAATCAGGCAGCCAACAACGCCATGGTCGGCCATGCTCAGGCAGCCACAGGAGGCGGGCCGTTCGAGCGCGTCGGCACTGCAGCCTATTCCTGCTCCAATGCCGATGAGCTGCAGGTTGCCCAAGCCCTGGCACAGCTCGGCCAAGCCCTGGTCATGCATGCGCCGGATATCGACTTCGTGGGAGTTACCTTGGTGCGCCGTTAGGTTCGGGCGCGCAAGGGAAGAGGGAAGGTATGCCTACTTGCCAGCGGTCGTTTCTTGATGTGCTCGGTTTTCCTTGCGTGCGCTGATTACTCAGCGAGTTTCTCGGCTTGGTAACGCGCGCTACTCCGAGACCCGACCTCGAAGGAGCTGGTGGTTCTGCGCGGTGTACACCGCGCTGGCGGCCACAAACTCGGACGAATAGCAACAACGTTGACATGCCTTGCAATCTGCAAGTCGCGTTGGTATCGTTGTTTGCGCGTTTCAGGCTGGGGCAGGCGTGCGTTCCCAAGCTGGACGTCGTGGGTTCGAATCCCATCGCCCGCTTTCCAGGAAAGGACGCCTCCCGGTGACAGGCATCGCCAGGAGGCGTCTTTCTTGCGTCGTGTCAAAGCCTTACGACGATTTGTTGGTGGCCAGTTCGCGGAGGACTTGGCCTCGGTTCTGCCAACGTGTGACACGAAATCCCTCCCCCGGACTGCCTTCCGTGCAAGCGCTCGTACAAGCGCCCGAAATCACGTGCAAGGACTCGTACAAGGATTCAGGCGGAATTCGCTGCCTTGGCGGGCGATTCGGATGCGTCAAACGCCGGAAGTGCATTGATCGCAGCGCCCACATCCAGCAGCACCGGGTCGGTGTAGATGTTCATCGTCAGGTCCAACGAGTTGTGCCGCATTGCCGCCATCGCCACGCGCGGGGCCACGCCGGCCTTGCTGAGGTGCGTGCCGAAGGTGTGCCGGAGGGCGTGGATGTCCACCACACGGCCGCGCTCATCTCGCTTGGGAATCCCCGCCGCCGCGAGGTCGCGGTTGAAGATCTTGATGAAGTCGCGAGGCACGGTGAACAGCGGCATGTTCGCCGAGAGCCGCATCGGCACTGCCCGGCCCGTCCGAGTAGCCCGCTCCTGCTCCCAGCGCAGGCGCTCGGTCAGGGAATCCTTCATCCCGGCCACCAGGTCAGCCCTCAAAGGTATCTTCGCCCCGCGCCCGGCCTTCTCATCCTTGGCCAGAAGCTCAGCATAGGGTCGCGGGCTGTCCAGCACCAGTTGCCCGACCGTCAGGCTGGCCAGTTCCCCTTTCCGTAGCCCGGTCAGGACGAGCGTCTTGTAGATCAACTCCCGTTCGCGACCAAGTAGTTCCAGCTCGACGAGGCGGTTGGGCTGGCCAGCCAGCACGTCGCATCCTCGCCGGTAAGCATCCTCCAATACCTCGAACGTCAGCCCGGCCTTTGACCACGTGCTTCGTCCTTTCCGCTGCTTCTTGGGCTTCGGGATATTCTCGCGCCCAAGTTCCGCGATGGGCCGCAGCCGTGCCGCCTTGAACAATCTGACGATCTCATTCTCCGTCAGTGCCCGCCGTGTGCGGCGTCGATCCGAATGCTCGTCGGCCTTGCAGAGCTTCGCCAGGGGGTTCGCCGCCAGCCGGTCGGTCTCCACGCACCAGTTGCAGAATCGCACGATGGCCGAGCGGTGCATGTTCCTCGTACGTGCGCCCATGCCATCAGCCTCTTGGTGGTTCATCCACTTCTCCATGGCGTTACGGATGACATCGCCTAGCACCTGGAACCTGCAATCAGTCACGACCTTGTTCAGGTGCCGTTCGACATTCTCGCGGTGTTTGGCCGATACCTTCTTGCCCCGGACCGTCTTGGCCTTGAGGTGCTCAAGGTAGTCGGCCATGTGCCGACCGATGGGACGCTCAGCGTGGTTTGCCTGCCGGTCCTGCTCGGGCGTAATAATGCCCGCCTTCAGGTGCTCGATCCGTTTGGTGATGTCCGCGAGCACCTGTCGGGCAGCCTGTTCGTCCTTGCAGCCGGTCGATTCGATACGCTCCACGCCATTGGCGTCGCGGTATCGGGCGAAGTACGTCGGGCTCTGGCGGATGATCTTCACCTCGCCGTTCCTACCCCTGGTGATCTCGTCGTACTTCCGCCGGCCCCGGCGGTCGAACCACATGGCCATCTGCCGCCCACGCCGCTCAACGATCGCGACGCTGTTGGGCAGGGGCTGCGTGTACGTTTTTCGGAATACCGTTGCCATATCGACTCCATTCCTCGGGCCCCATGGCCCCATTCAGGTTCGTTTCTGCCCCTCCGGCCGGTTGTCCACACTGAGCCTCGTCGGCGGCGACAAATCAAGTCCATTCCGACGACGGGCGGGTTGTTTTCGAGAAAGTCTCTGAGGCGCGCGGTGCCTAAAGTGCCACAATTCACCCTGGCCTGATTTCTGGCACTTTTGGTACTGCGCGCCCGGGCCGCGTGCGTCAGATGGCCATGCCCCAGATCCGCGGGTTGACGCAGTAGCGTGTCGTTCGTCGGCCACGGCCTTTGGGCTGCATCGTTTCCTCGCTGAGCCAATCCAGATCGGCCAGTAGTCCGGCCCCGATACGGACCTGCTCCTTGTCGCCAAGCATGGACCAATGGTGGCGGTAGACATCCCGGGCGGTAAAAGGGTCCTCTTTCACGTCGCCCGCCAGAAGGCGTTTCGCCAGGGCCCGGGCATGTCCCACGGCCGGGTCGATCCCGCAGGAATAGATGCGTCGGGCATGACTCTCCAGGTAGTCACCCCAACCGATGGAGCGGTCGAGGGCGTCCAGGCCGATGGGACCTTCGTTGCCCTCGGCCAGATGGATAATCAACGCCAGCGCCGGAATGAGCTTGCGGTACTTGGTCAGGTGGCTCTCCAGGGCCGGATACTCGTGGCCGCTGCGCAAATGGTTCTCCCGCGTGGTCATCCACTCGAAGAACCGATGCTGGGCGTCCTCGCCGAACCGGAGGAACGGGATGACGCTGTCACCGAACGGATCGGGCGACGCGCCGATGGCGCTGGCCTGCAATGCGTCGAAACGCCGGTATACCTCGAAGGCTGCAGCGCAGGCGTCCTGGTCGGGCCAGCGGTCCACCACCCGCCACGGACCCGGATCGTCAGGCCAGACGGCCAGTTGGAACCGTTGCATCAGGCCGTCGTCGCCGGTGCCGCCGTGGAGGGCCTGGTTGAGGTACAGCCCCAACGGGCCCGGTTGGATCGTGCCGATCACCCCGAGGCAGACGCCATTGATCCGCACATTGCCGCGCCCGATGCGGTCCGTCTCGAATGCCCCGTCTCCCGTCCACGCCTCCAGGAAAAACGCCCTCGCACCCTCCTGGCCGGCCCGCTCCAGCGACTTGAGAAAGCCCATGAGCTCGTCACGTTCCAGAATCACGCCGTTGGGGTTCTCCGCCAGGATCTGGCCGAGCGCTTCGACGGTCGTATCGTTGACGGTGTATCGCCTGCGCCTGGGCTGCTCGGGCTGGAGGTACTGGCGGAGTTCGGCCTTGAGCGTCTCGGTGTCCTCGCCGTTCTTGAGGGCCTTGGCGATCTTGTCCTTCGTGAGCTTGATCTGGACGGCATAAAACTCCTGGTTAGCCACGTGCTCGGAGACTTTGCTTTCGTACTCGGCCAGGGCTTCGTTGGTCATGCGTCGAATGGGCCGCATGGCCTCCTTCATGGGCGGGCTCTTCATCAGGCTCGGCCGCCCGATGAGCATGCCCCACAAGTTCGGGATGACCGTCCAGTTGTCCTTCTGCTTGGGCCGGATGGCGATTTTCCGGCCCAGCAAACCCGATAGCGCCAACATGGCCGCCACGGCCGGGAAGTCTGGCGGGCACTGCATCCGCTCGGCGATGTCTACGATCCAGGGCCGGATGGTTTCCGGCAACAGTGCCGAGTCGAACGCCTTCACCGGCGGCAGGTCATCGGGAATCGGTCGCGGCTCGGGCCAAGTGGACTCGGCCTGCCACAGTCCCGATCCCACCGGTTCCCAGCCTGGGACCCCCTCAGCCAACCGGCGAATCCCGAGGGAAGGGCCCGTGTCATCCTCGCGATCGAATGAGGCCAGCCAGTCGGTAACGTCGCCCTTGGGAGGCAAGTCAGGCAACTCGACGATCTTGAGTGCCTTCACCTTTCCGTGCAGCGACTCGGCTACCTCATGGGCGTGCTGACGGCCTGCATCGTCGTTGTCCGGGATGATCGCGATCCGCCGGTCATGCAACGGCGACAGGTCGGATACGGTGTGCCACTTGCCCGCCCCGCCGGGATTGCAGGTGGCGACCAGGTTGCATGCCCGCAGATTGTCTACGTCCTTTTCGCCCTCGACGACGAAGACCCAGTCCTTCTTGGGCGATGACAATACGTCCGGCAGCTGGTACAGCACGCGCGGGGTGTTCTTCATGTTCCAGATCCACCCGCCGCTGCCATCGGGTCGGCGCTGCACAAAGGTCTTGTCGCTCTTGCGGAGCACCTGGTACAGCAGCTTGCCCTCGGCGTCGGTGTAGTCGTAGGTGTCGACAACATGCGGGCTGGTGGAGGAGGCCGCCTGCTGGGGAAAGAGATCTGACTCCTGCAATCCGATGGCCGCCGCGATGTCCCCCAACTCGCATCCGGCGTGGCAATGGAGTAGCACCTTGCCGTCGTCCCCGACGCCGACGGACAGGGACGGCTTCTTGTCCTCGTGCGCGGGGCACAGGGCCGACCACGCGTTGCGGCCGGCCCCCTTGACCTTCGACAGCCGGGAGAGAATGTCCTGCACATCCGCCATTACCGCACCCCTCCTTTCGGCTGGGAGGGGCAGCCCTCGGCGATCCACTGTTCGATGGCCGTCTTGGGCCAGCGGACCAGCGCTCCGAGCTTGACCGGCCGGGGCATCTTGCCAGCGTCCACCAGCCGGTACACCGTCCTGGCCGAACAGTTCAGCATCCTGGCGACCTCGTGGACTGTGAGCATAGTGGGGGCTTCGCCCGTCCCCGCGCGCGGGCCGTCGATTCGCTCGACGAGAATCTTCGGTGCCAAGTGCGTCACTTCCGTTCTCCTGTGCTTGGCGTCCAGGGCACGCCGGCCACACTTTGCAGCCGAGCATGCGTGCCCTTCACCAGCCGGAAAGCGGATGGGCGGATGGGGGCGGATTTTTGGGCTTCAAGACGCGCAGGGTGCCGGGCGAGCGCAGTCTTGCCCCGTCGGCAGGAGGCAAGATTTTTTTGAAAAAATCGGGGGAGAAGGGGCGGAGTTCCGGTTCCGTCCGGTTTGGCTACTCGCCCTGGCGGCGGATACTGCTGCCGAATGTCCGGTCAACCCGGGGCGTATTTTTCTGGAAACCGTAGAAACTGCGGGCTTCGCGGAGGTATCGCTGCCAAGTCTCGAATTGAGGTAGGTCTTCCCCGTTGCGTCTGTGACTCAGCAGCCACTCCCAGGCTTCCCGATCCGTCGGGGGCGAGTGGTCAAACCTGCCCTTCCCGATGGCATCCTGGTAGTCCTTCCAGGCGGCCTCGGCTCTTCGTGAAAGGCCCTTGGTATCAGACGTCTTCTGTGCCTCAACCTGGCGTCGCCGATATTGCCGGTCGATCTCCTCCTTAAATCGAATGAGCGACCGCAGGGTCAAGAGGAACTCCTGGGAGATATCATGCAGGATCAGGTCCTCCTTGATTCGGGGCGGCTGATCCTTGCCCGCCGCGTTTCTCAGTGCCTCGGCCAGGAGGGAATACTCCCGATCGACTCGCCCGGCAGAACCAGGCTGGCCCTTGAGCTCCAATTCCGTCGACAGTTCCTTGACCTCTTGCCGAATCTCCGTCCACCGCGGGGATTGCAGCAGGCCCTTGACATGGCCGGATTCGTACTCCGACAGGACAGCTTCCATCTTGCTCACCAACTCAATCATCCAGGAAGCCCTCCCAGGCCTCTTCGGGCACTTCCTGGTCCAGATCCTCGGCGGCTCCGGCGACCTTCTCCGCCTTGTCGATCATCGCCTCACGGGCGTCCTCGCATCGCGGCTTTCCCGGCGGGAACACGTTCGCGCAGGCTTCTTGGAGGTTCCACATCGCCTGCCGCAGTTTGCCCATTTCCTCGTCAAGCCGCGCCGCGGCCTCGTCCTGGCCCTTCAGTTCCAGCCAGACGATGATCCGCTTGGCCTCCTCACGCAACCGATCGGCCCACATGCGGTGCTCGGTCATATCCCGCCAGAAGTACCTGTCCCGCGCAGCCGACACCCACTCGTCCACATGCTCCATCAGAACCAGCAACGGCCATTGGGAGATGTCTTTCGCCATAGCGGTCAGGACCTCTCTCGCCACTCGGCCAGGATCTCATTCACCGCATCCAGATCGAAGGCCTCTGGATTGAATCCATCGCCAAGCCATTCGGAGAGTTCTTCGTGCCTTTCGTGGGCGGGGTCTCGGATGGCCTCAAGCAGCTCGTAGTAGCCCCACACGCCGCCACAGTCTTCGGGCGGGCAGGCCAGCTTCCCGGCCAAGCAGACCGGGTACGCCACGCCAGCGGCCGGTGCGGTGATCTTCTGCACCTCGATCGTGTGCTGCCAGCCGTCGCCGTTGTTCTTACCGTTCCTGGCCATGGGCTACTTCTTCTTCCTGGTTGGCTTCGTCTTCAGCTTTCCGTATGCCTGCGTGGGCGGGACACCGTCGCGGACCCAGCCGTCGATGGCATCCTTGTGGAACCGCCAGTGTCGGCCGACCTTCGTGCCGGGAACCTTCCCCGCCTGGCAGAGCTTGTACAGGGACGACTTGGACAACTGGAGGTAGGCCGCCAAGTCGTCGAGTGTCATGATGTCGTTCAGCGTTCGGGTCATCGGCATCGCCTCTCCGAAACAAGGGGACAAGGACGACCCCGCCCCCACGTCCACGGGGTCGGATCATAGCCATTGCTGTCTGTTGTTGTCAATCGTTGTCTGGCCGAGTCAACGCCGGGCCTACTCCGGTGGTGCGACAAGTCTGGTTGCACCTCGGGACCAATAGGTACTTGGAAAAGGGCGATTCACCAGACGGCCAGCGGGAACGGGACCGGGGATAGACAGAGTTTGTTTCATGTGTCCGGTTTTCCGCGGGTACCCCCCAGGTGACCACGGGACGCGCTGGGGGCCCCCCTGGGCCGCCCATGGGCTCAAGGCGAATGGTTGGGGCCCCCTGGCGCGCTGTTGCCCCCCGGGGCGGCGGGGTGGCAGAACGGGTACCCCTCGGGGGGCTTTCGCCACGGGGGGGCCTCGTCTCCCGGGCCCGGGGGAGGGCGAACGCCTCGGCCCGGGCCGGTTGCCCCTGGCCGCGCGGACGGCGGGCCCTGCCCGGCCCCCCGGCAGAGCGAGCGGACCACGAGGTCGCCAGGAGCGGCCCAGGAACGCGTCCTCGTGGCCCACGTCGCGACGTTTCGGGGTAACGGGCGCCACGCTTGGGACCAGGTCCCATGTCGCCACAGGGGCCGGGACGGCACGCACGGAATGCAATAAAGGAAACGGCCCGCTGCCGGCGGGCATGGCCGCACGATCGACCTGCTGCGCTACGTCGGCTGGCTTGTCCACGAGCGGCACAAGCCGAAGCCTGAACCCGAGGGGCTGACCGGCTACGAGGCGATGAAGGAACGCGCCCGGGGGCGCAACGCGGAGTTGTCGCTGATCGGCCGCGACATCGGTGAGCTGCCCGAAGTGGTGAACGCCGAGCGGAAGGCCAAGGCCGAGCGGGACTTCCGGTTCTTCTGCGAGCAGTACTTCCCCCAGACGTTCCATTTACCCTGGTCGCCGGATCATCTCAAGGTCGTTGCCAAGATCGAGCTCGCCGTGTTGGAGGGCGGGCTCTTCGCGATGGCGATGCCCAGAGCGAGTGGTAAGACGAGCCTGTGTGAAACCGCCTGCCTGTGGGCCTTAGTGTACGGGCACCGCGAGTTCGTCGCGCTGGTCGGCGCGGATGAACAGCATGCTGAGAGCATGCTCGACTCGATGAAAGCCGAACTTGAGCACAACGACCTGCTGCTGGAAGACTTCCCCGAGGTCGCGTACCCGATCCACAAGCTGGACGGCATTCACCAACGTGCGGCGGGACAACTCTACCGGGGCGAGCAGACACACATCGGCTGGACGGCCCGCGAGATCGTGCTGCCCACGATCGCCGGCAGCAAGGCCTCGGGGGCAATCATCCGCGTGGCGGGCATCACGGGGCGCATCCGCGGCATGAAGTACAAGCGCCCGGACGGCGAATCCGTCCGGCCGTCGCTCGTGCTGATCGATGATCCGCAAACCGACGAGTCCGCCCGCAGCCCGAGCCAGTGCGCTACGCGGGAGCGCATCCTGGCCGGTGCGATCCTCGGCCTGGCCGGTCCGGGCAAGAAGATCGCCGGGCTGATGACGCTGACCGTCGTCCGGCCGGAAGACCTGGCCGACCGCATCCTCGACACCGAGAAGCATCCGCAGTGGCAAGGGGAACGGACCAAGATGGTCTATACGTTCCCGGCGAACGAGGCCCTGTGGCATCGGTACACAGAACTGTGGGCGGAGGGCCAGCGCAACGGGACGGGGATTAAGGCGGCCACGGAGTTCTATCGGAAGCACCGCGAGGCAATGGACGAGGGCGCGGTGATTGCCTGGCCGGCCCGATTCAATCCCGACGAACTGTCGGCCCTCCAGCACGCGATGAACCTCAAGCTCGAGCGGGGTGAGGCGGCGTTCTGGGCCGAGTACCAGAACGAGCCGCTGCCCGAGGACGTGCCGGACGACGACCTGCTTACGGCCGATCAGATCGCAGCGAAGGTCAACGGCCACGCCCGCGGCGAGGTCCCGATCGGCTGCACGCACCTGACGATGTTCATCGATGTGCAGGCCAAGGCGCTATTCTGGCTCGTGGCCGCATGGGAGGACGACTTCACCGGCTGCGTGA
>CAZOIA010000050.1:0-30001 GCA_964579675.1 uncultured Planctomycetales bacterium
CGGAAACGACCCCTATTGCGAGACCTACACGGCCAGCAGCTACAGCAGGATTCACTGGGACGGCACCGCCTTCGCTATCACCTCCGGCAAGGAGAACCATCCGATGCTGGAGGTGAGTTGGTTTGGGAGCGCGGCATACGCGAACTGGCGAAGCACGCAGCATGGGCGGCAGGCTTCTTACAACCTCTCAACATGGGACTGCGACTTCTCGAAGAACGGCTATCGGCTCCTGACCGAGGCGGAATGGGAGTACGTCGCCCGGGGAGGCCTGCAGTATTACAAGTATCCCTGGGGTAACGACATCGACGGCTCGAACGCGAATTACTGGTATTCCGGGGATCCATATGAGACAGGCAGCTATCCCTGGACGACGCCGGTAAGGTACTACAACGGCAGCCAGACGCCGCCGGGGTCAAACATGGCGAATGGTTACGGCCTATACGATGTGGCCGGCAACGTCTGGGAATGGTGCAATGACTGGTACGATTCCGGTTACTACGGCGTCAGCCCGTACAGCAATCCGCGCGGGCCCACCAGCGGTACCTACCGTGTTGTTCGTGGCGGATCGTGGAACCACTACGGCAGTGCCCTGCGTTGTGCGAACCGCCATTACAGCGGGCCGGACGGGCGCAACTACGGCCTCGGGCTCCGGCTGGCCCTGGATTCGGAGTAATCGACCACGCCCCATGTACGTGTTTGGCGGGGATAACGACTCCGCGAGCCGGAACCGGCTTTCTGATCGCGCCGGAGGCCGCTGAATACGTACAACAACTGTACAAGCGGCCCGGCCGGCATTGGCAAAACCGGCCGCCAATGGTCCGAACGCATCTGGACGGTGATGGCCACCTGTGCTCAGCAAGGGCGATCCGTCTTCGATTGCCCCCGGCACGCCGGCGACGCCCATCTCAACGGCCAGCCGATCCCCTCGCTATTGCCCGCCGGGCTGGATTGACCCATAGGATTCTCTCGGAGATGCTCGCTCACACGTTCGCGAGAGTACCGAAAGAATCCTATGCATTCTGAGAGGCGTATTGACGGGGTGGGATCGTTGTCGAATAATGACCTGCGAGCGCCGGGCGATTAGCTCAGTTGGCTAGAGCGCCTCCCTTACAAGGAGGAGGTCGTCGGTTCGAGTCCGGCATCGCCCAGTTCTAAGCCCTTGCTCGGCAAGGGATTACATGAAACAGCGCAGCCACTCAAATCGGCCGGCGCTCCGGCTTGGTACCGTAGCGCCCTGGCTTGTATTACTTTGGGTACGCCCATGTGGGTGTAACTCAGACGGCGGGTTTCTCCAATTCCGACTGAAGCAGGACATGACCTACTGCACTATATGAGGGGACGAAGCGTTCGGTGGAGGTGTCGGGCCTGCCCACCAACGGCAGCAACATCTACATCCGGTTCTGGTCGAATCGTTCCGGAGAATGGCTGCTCAAGGAATACACGCTGACCACCGTCAACGGGGGCGGATAGCGGGGTCGCACGGCGCAACCCGGGCTGCGCCGGGGACGCATTCCCGGTTCAGGCGGTCACCGCACGGCCCGGATCAGCTCGAACGCCTCGGCGGCTGGACATCCCGCGATGCTGCCCCAGCGACAGGCGATGGCCTCCAGGGCCTCGGGCGAACGAGGATGCGGGAACCGGCGGGCCTCCGTTTCGTAGTGTGCCATCGCCCTGAGCTTGACCTCCAGTGTGTCGGCGATGTTCACGAACGTGTTGGGCCGAAACACCGGTTTGAACTGCTCAAAAGCCCACTCCGTCGATGACGGGACCTCAAACGCGTAAACCTCGCGGACGGAGTGGCCTTGTGTCGGACGCGTTGCCGTCAACACCGCGCGGTGCGTTATCTGGTGATCGACGTTGAGTTCGCCGCCATGATGGGTATAGACCACCTCGGGCGAGAACTTCGCCACATCATCCTCGACGGTCTTGACTACCTCCAGCAGGGCAACGGTGTCGAGTCGCTGATCCGGAAAACCATGCGTGACGATCTCCTTCGCCCCGAGCATGTCGGCGACCTGCTGGCAGCGGGCACGCAGTTGACTCAAGAGGGTGTGATCCGCGTGCTCTCGTTTCCGGTAGCGGGCGGTCAACCCTTCGCCAAGGATCGCGATGCTGACCTCATGGCCCTCGCGGGCGAGCCGGGCAATCGTCCCGCCGCAGCCCAGGACCTCGTCATCAGGATGAGCGGCAATGACAAGCACTCTCATGACGGCACACGCTCCTGATCTCGCATCAGAATGTTCAGGCTCCCGTGACCACAGTTGAACAGCAGATCGACCGCGGCCATGTAAGGCTCAAAGTCCCTTCTGTTCGCCTGAGGGTAGACCGGATGATGATAGTCCTGGAACACGACGTCAATACCCGCCCCGCGCCAGGGGCCATCGCTCAGGTAATCCCGTCCCAGTGCCCCCGAGAGGTAACGGGTCGCCCCGACGGCGCGACAAAGGTTCAGCACCAGCTCTTCTTTCTGCCCCTTGGCCTGTATCTGTGAGCTGTAGCGCAGCGGCGTGTGGATGCCGAAGGCCCGCAGGAGGTAACCCGTCACCTCCCGGCACAGGTCCGCAAGAAGACCCCACTGGCGCTGGTAGAGGCGCTCGAAGAAGTCGGCATGCTCGGCGAAACGGGGCGCCCTCGCGTAGGTCTGCTCGATCGTCCGCCAGTGCTTCTGCCGCCAGTGCACGGAGTTGTCAATCGCCAGCTCGTTGATCGGCAGACGGCCGAACCGGCCCCGCGTCCGGACGGGGACCGTCAACCAGCACCAGCCATCCCCCGCCGGTACCTTGTTGCGGTTGGTGAAGCTGTTCTTCTCGAACTGCACGTGATCCAGCACGACGTGTACGTCGCTGGCTGCGATCCGGTGGAAGTATCCCAGCCAGGGGAGATAGGCGGGCTGGTTGATGGAAACGATCATGACCGATGGCGCCGGAATCGTGAATCCCGTTTACGAATACGCCGCTCCTGCGGCCTGCGTATCCCGATCCCTTCTTTTCAGCGACTGCTCGATGGTTCTCCGGTAGCCTTTTTCGACCTGTTCCTGGATCAGGGCCTCGACCTGCCGGCAAGGGAAGTCGTCGATGTCCCGTTTTCGCCACTTGGCTTCGGCAAGGTCGATATAGGGTCTGATGAGTTCCCAGTCCGGGCCGGGGAAGTTCTTCCGGCTCATCTCCTTTCTGAAGCACAGGCCGGCGATCCAGTAGATCGGCTTCTGGGTGAGGCGAATCCTGCCCCATCCCTCCATCGTCTCCGGCGGCAGGAAGGGCTTATCGCCTCCGAAACCCCTGACGGCGTTGTCGTACATTTCTCGGCCCGGGTAGGGGGCGTAACTGTAGATGGAGACCCGGGTTTGGGGGTCGGTGTCCTTGATCCAGTCGATCAGGTCCATCGTCCGGTGGATCATTTGCCTTGTTTCGCCCGGCATGTGGGCCATAAAGCTGCACATCAGGGAGATCCCGCTGCCCCTGACGTTCAGCACCGCCTGCTTGATGGCATCGACGCCGTGGCCCTTCCTGATCACCTTGCGCAGGAACGCGTCGTCCCCGCTTTCGCACCCGATTTCCAGGTCGTAGCAGCCTGACCACGCCAGGACGTCAACGCATTCTTCGGTCAGATAGGGGGCCCGCATGTTGCCGCTCCACCTGACGCCCAGGTCTCGAAGGATGGCTCCGAGTTCTCTCATTCTTTCGATCCGGTCGGTTCGCTTTCGCTCGCCGTTTTCAAAGTAGATGTCGTGCCCGATGTTGGGATCACAGAAGGAGATCGTGTCGAATCCGATCGCGGCGTGCATGGTTCGCAGCTCATAATCGAGGGTGGCAATGGGCCTGGGAACCCATTGTGATCGGTTGAGGGCGCAGAAGGTGCATCCATAGGGGCAGCCCCGCGAGGTCAAGTACTGCATCTCGGTGCGCATGAAGTGTTTGCCGGTCTTCTCGTTGTAGCAGAACAGGTGTTCCCCGTAACAGGGGTCGGCCCACACCCTGTCCACGTGGGGCTCGGCGCGGATCTGGTCGGACTGGAGGATGGCGTGGGGGCCGCCGACGCCGGTGACGATTGCCGGGTTCAGGGCCTTAGCCTGCTTGAGGATGCGGCTCGCCTCGCCGCACTGGAAACCGGTCATGGCACTGACGCCGATCTCCCTGGCGTCGAGGATCAGCCGGTCCAGCTCCTCCGGCGGGTCAAACCGGGCGTCGAAGTACGCGACGCTGAGCCCCTGAGATTCGAACAGGGTCCCCGGGAACAGGATCGACAGGGGGGTCAGGTTGACGGGGGTGTCCCGCGACGGCTTGGGATAGACGAGCAGGATGTCGATGCCCGGCATGAGCCTCTCCTCCGCGGCTTCCTACAGATAGCCCAGGGCCCGCAGGTGTTCCTTGACTTTTTCCTCTTGCCGGGCGGTCAGATGATGCCCGGCCCGGTCGTCTCCGTCCCGCTGGTCGTATCGGTCCAGGAGCCGGAGCAGGGGACCTCTCACCGCGCGGTAAGCGTCATCCTCGAACAGGTTGTTCTCATCCTCGCAGTCGTGGGCCGGGTCG
The DNA here is from genome assembly GCA_964579675.1 of uncultured Planctomycetales bacterium. Taxonomy (GTDB): domain Bacteria; phylum Planctomycetota; class Phycisphaerae; order UBA1845; family PWPN01; genus CAZOIA01. The sequence continues at coordinate 4,530 of CAZOIA010000050.1, forward strand.
ATCAGGGCGTACTTGCCGATGGTCCGCGCGATCTTCTCCGTAAACAGATCGAACATCTCCTCAACGGAGATTGAGCCCTTTTCCAAGAGCCACTTCCAGACGACAACCTCACAGATGCTCGGAAAGCGGCCCAGGACATCATTGTAGAGCCGCTCGATGGCGTCCCGGATCGGCAGAATCGCCAGCGATTCGACGGTAAGATCGTTGCCGAGCCGCACCAGCTTGAACCGGCCGGTGCGGACCATCCGTTTGCGCCGAAAGCCTTTCCTCTGCCAGCCGATCTGCCCGAACTGGTTGAATCCGCCGCGGTAGGCCCAGCATTCCCCGTACACTGCCCGGTGATCGTCCTCGGGCGCCTCGGCTGTCAGAAGTGGTCCCAGGCTCACGCCATCGAACCGCGTGGGATCGTACGCGATGCCAGCCAGGTCGAGCACGGTCGGCGGCAGGTCAGTCAAGCTCACGGGTTGCGATATCTCCCGGGGCTGGGTGATGCCCGGCCCGCGGACGATCAGCGGGACCCGGATGTGCCCCTCGTGGAGGTCGAATCCGTTGCTGAAGTAAATGTCCCCGTCCAGGTCGATGTGCCGGGCCTCGCCGTGGTCGGAGGTGACGATCAGCAGCGAGTCGTCGCCGAGCCCGCACGATTCGAGACTGTCCAGCACCGCCCTGAACTTGATCCGGTCAAAGAGGCTGACGCCCCTCAGGTAAGAGGAAACCATCTCGTCGTAGAAGACGCCCCGGTTCCGCAACTCCGCCTTGAGGGCGAAGTCCAGCCCCCGCATCCGGGTGAGGGTCTGGATATACTCACTCTGCGAGGCGTGATCCCTGCAGATGAACCGGGCCTCTCGCTGCGACTGCCCGTCGATCCGGTCGAAATCGATGCCGCGTCGGGTGCAGATCTCCTTCACGTGGTCGACGTAGCGGTGCACGTGCCGTTGGTTGCCCTTGCCCTTGATGAAGCCGTAGGGACTGTGGCAATCGAAAAGATGAATGAAGACGAAGTTTCGCTCGCCGGCAAAGGGCTCCCGTGACAAGAGGTGGTCGAAGAGTTCTTTCCCTTCATCCGCATGGTCGTCCACGAATTCCATGCCCCGCGTGAGGTCGAGCAGCCTGAGGCTGGAGTTCTCGATCCTGGCCCAGGTGCGAAAGCCATGTTCTTTCAATATCTCGGTCAACGTGGGGACGTTGCCGGGGAGCATGTCGTAGAAGGTGTGGACACCGTGGCGGCGCGGGTACAGGCCGGTGAGCATGCTGGCATGGCTCGGGGGGGTGAACGACGAGGGGGCGATGCACTGGCCGAAGGATGCCGCTTCGGCCGCCAGGCGGTCGATGACGGGCGTATCGGCCTCGTGCCGCAGGTCGTACCGGCTGAACCGCCGCCGGTCGAAGTACCGGCCGATACAGTCGTATCGCAGGTCGTCGATGGATATCAGAACGATGTTATTCATCTTTTCGCCTGCACCCTTGCCAGGCGCTCCGCCCCCTCACGAAGCGCATCGTTCAGGCCGGGCGCCGCCAGGACATGATCCGCGAGGAAGCCGGCCACACCCGGGAATCCGACCGCCCGGAACTCCTCAGCAAGGCCGAGGACCTTCTTCTGATGAAGCGGATGGTCAGTGACCGGGACCATGTTCTCCCGCGTCAGGACGTCCTCGATGAATCGCTCGTCGATATCCATGCCGATTGCGTCGAGAACGTCAGGCAAATCAGACACGCTGGCGGGTATCAACGGGTCGATCAGCTTATTCAGTGTTGCCCTTGCGTGCTCGTCCATTTTTCAGCGCCTTGAGAATGACCCCAACGGCCCGGTTCAGTCCCTTGCCATCGACGGTTCGCTTTGCGCGTCGATGAAGTTCCGCTCTGGTGGTTGCATCGGCGACGAGGGCGGCGAGACGGCTGCCCAGTTGCCGTGTTCTCAGCTTGCTCAGCAGGCCGGCGTTGACCGCGCACCCGAGGTCGTGCAGTTCCCGGGCGATGCTCAGGTGAAACAGGGTCGGCGCGATCAGAACGGTGGGCACCCCGACGCAGAGGCATTCATAAGCGGTCAGGCCGGGGAAGGTGACGGCCAGGTCGGCGTCGCGCATCTTGTCCGCGATGTCACTGACGTCGTGGTAAACGGCCACGTCGTGGCGACTGCGCCGGGCGCACTGCCGGACCCCTCGTGCGTCGTCGAGCCCCCGGCCCAGGATGACGCGCATGTGCAACGGGCCCGGCACCAGCTCGAAGGCCCGGATGACCTTGTTGACTGCGGTGGCGTACGATCCGGCGCTCAGGCAAATGAGAACCGTTCGGACCTGCTTGCGGACACGCCGCTGCCTCACGGCCCGGAACCGCTCGGAGATGATGGTGTATCTTGGGCCTTGCAGGTTAAGGGTGTTCTTGTTCGCGTCGGCGGGTCGCGTTGCGTTGACGTCGATGACGGCGGTCCGGTTGATATTGATGTCCGCGTACCACTTGGGCCAGCTCTGAACGGCGAGGTTCACGACGATCGCCCGCTTGCGAATTGCCCTGAGGAAGGATCGACTGAAACGATTGCAGTCCAGGACACAGACGGGGTTGTGCTCGTTGCCGGCAAGGGCGGACACTTTGCCGATGGGCACGATCGAGTGGCGTAATCGATGGCTGGCCACGAGCCCGGCGACCCGGTGATCGGGGTTGACGAACAGATGGGTGGCGACGCCCCTGGCCCGGAGGGCATTGGCCAGATGGATACACCGGTAGACGTGGCCTAGCCCGATCTTCGGACCGCCGCAGCAGACGAAGTGGACGCCGGGGCGTTTAGCGTTTTTTCCGTTTGCGGGCATTTTCAAGCATGTTCCAGGTGACGGCGTGTGAATCGCCGATATCGACCGCTGTTCTCATGCCGACCACCGTGTCGAGGTATTTCGGCGCAATCCCGTAACCGGGCCGGAGAACCTGTACGTCACGTTCGGTGATCACCTCGCCGGCACGGATGTCTCTTGCCGCGTGGATACTCTTGCTGACCTTGACGGCGCGGGCTTTCTCGCGGGGCCGGGGCACCTTTCGGCCGTCGCCCAGGCCCTGCTCGAGATGCCTGATGTACCTGACCAGCGTCGCAAACTCATCCACCTCCATCGCGAAGTGATGATCCGGGCCCTGCTGGCTGCGGTCGAACGTGATGTGCTTCTCGACGACGCAGGCACCCAGGGCGACCGCGCCTAGGGCAATCGAGTACGGGTCCTCCGCGGCGGGCGTATGGTCCGACAGGCCCACCGGGAGCCCGAACTCGCGGTGGAGCGTTTCTGTGCACCGGATGTTCATCTCCGAGTAATGGGCCGGGTACGTGGTTACGCAATGGAGCATGATTGCCTGGTGGTTGCCGGCAGCGGCGATCGTCTCGACCGCCTCGCGGACCTTGGGGGTGTCGCCGATGCCGGTGGAGAAGATGACGGGCTTCCCGGTGGCGGCGGCCTTTTTGATCATGGGCAGGAAGATCAGGTCCTGCGATGAGATCTTGTAGGCCGGGACCTTCAGCTTCTCCAGGAAGTCTATCGTCTCCATGTCGTCGATCGTGGTGAACATCGTGACGCCGGTTTTCCGGGCGTAGGCAAAGAGCTCCCGGTGCCATTTGTACGGCAACTGGTATTGCCGGGTCCTCTCGTAGGCCGGGTTGCTCCGATATCGGCCGCCCACCCGGATCTTCCGGGCCAGATACCGCTCGACCTCGAACGACTGGAACTTGACCGCACTGAGCCCGATGTCCCGGGCCGCCTCAATGTAGCGCCGGGCGGTCTTGAGGTCGGCGTTGTGATTCGAGCCCACATCCGCGACGACGTAGCAAGGCTGCCCCTTGCCGATCCTAGTCCGGTTGATGGTCACCACATCTGAGAAACGCGTCTTCATACGTCACGCCCAGCAATATCGCCTGACGAGTTTGCCGAACAGCCAGTTGCTTGCGGGATGATCCGGCTCACACAGACGAACGAGGGGGAACAGCCAGCGGGGGGCCTGGACGTAGAGATTGAACGTCTTGTGCAGTCCCTTCAGCTCGGCCCTGGTAATCTGGGGCATGTTCAGCACGGTCTCGAAGTTGTGGTCGGCAGGTTGCACGTTTTCGTCAATGTATCCCCGCTGCAGGCACAGCTCGCGGAGTTTCGTGCCCTGGTAGGGGTAGAAGAAGTTGGGTCCGGTGGTATCCGGCCTGACGGTGCGATTGAGACGGATGGTTTCAAAGATGTCGCTGCGGGTCTCGCCGGGCAGCCCGATCATGTTGAAAGCGGTCACGCGCAGACCGGCCTTGTGGGCCAGGCCAAAGGCCCTGATGATCTGGTCGTTCGAGGCATTCCGGTTGAGCACGTTCCGGCGGAGGGGCTCGCGGCCGGTCTCGATGCCGATGCTGACCGCCACACAACCCATGTCCTTGAGCAGTCTGATTCGTTCTTCGGTGACGGTGGCAGGGTGGGTGGAAACCAGCAGCGGCAGGCCGATCTCCTGCTTGTAGCGCCGGGCGAACTCTCGGAGCCTGCCGGTGCTCATGCACAGGAACGTCTCGTCCCAGACGCGCAGCATCTCGAGTCCGTATCTGTCCACCAGCGTCCGGATGTCGGCGATCGCCTTGTCGATGGCCTTCTCGCGATGATACGTGCCGTTTCCGTCGCCGTTGTAGAGTTCACGGACCCGGGCGTTGATGCAGTAGGCACAACTGTAGATGCAGCCGCGGCTGATCTCGATGTGCCCGATGCGGTAGACCCTGCCGACGAAGGGCTTGTAGAAGTGCATGTCCGCAAAGCCCGATGCGTCCGGGCAGGGCAGGCGGTCCATATCCGCAAAGGGCCGCAGACCGTTGCGGTGGACCTGGCCGTTGGATTTGACCCAGATGTTGCGAACATCATGGATCGGCCGGCCGTCGGCCATCCGGTCGCAGAGCTCCACCATCGCCTCCTCACCTTCACCGATGCAGATCATATCGACGTGTTTGTGGCGGATCGTTTCTTCGGGCGCGACGGTCGGATGGGCCCCGCCGATGATCACGGGGGTCGTGATGCCGCTCGATCGGAGGGCCGCAAGCATACCCTTGGCCAGCTCGAAACCGTAGCTCATGCAGGAAAAGCCGATAAGCTCCGGTGCAAACTCGGCGACCGCCCGCAGGAACTCGGCATCGGGGTCGGCCTCGATCATGCGAACGCCGCAGGCCTCAAGATCGGCGGGCTTGTGTACGCCCAGCTCCTCCATGCCGGTCCGCTTGCTGCGCTGAGCGAAGAATGTCGTGTCGAACACGCGGGTCTGGTGGCCGGCCCGCTTCAGGCAGGCCTGAATCAGGCTCAGGCCGATCGGGATCTGCCCGATGCCGTTGTCGCAGGGATAGACCAGCAGGACTCTCATGGGCTCCTCACCGGCTCGGGCGGTTGGGCCGACGCTTCGACCTCCTCCAACCGGGCGCGCCCAGGCAGGCGGACCTCCCTCAGATCAACCGCATCGAGTATGTCGCCGCGGAGGGTGACCTCGAAAGGGATCATTTCTTCGGTTGGAGCTTCCGTCAGCACGACCTGGGAGCTTTCACAGGACGCGCCCATGCGTTTGGAGACCGCACGCGCGATGTACAGCCGCCATTCACGCCGCTGCAAGTGCCGGGGGATGCGGATGTCCATTAACTCCAGGTCGCCCTTGAGCGATTCAAGATACCCCTGGTTGTGCACGAGGTCCGCGTTGACCCGGGCGACGTGTGGATTCTGCTCCAGGAAGTCCACCACCTCCTGCAGGTGAAACACCTTGCCCGGTTCGTGAAGCGACTCGATGATGCGCTGAACGACCACAAAGTCCTCCGGCTCGTCCACCGCTACGCGATATCGGGTCAGATCCTGGGGGTAGACCAGCGAGTGGTGGCGGAACAGGTCGGGATGCTTGCGAAGGAAGGGGTTGACGTGCTCCCGCTCCGAGGGGAGCTCGGCATGCCGCCAGGCGCGCTCGAGGGCGGACATAGCAAACATGTCCACGTCCATGCCCAGCGGGAGCCGCGGCTCCAGGTTCGTGGCGACGTAGTCGATGTCGGCCTGCTGGCGGAACGTGCAGACGACCCAGTCGATGATGGCCGGGTCTTTCAGGGGGCAATCGCCGGTGATCCGCACGACGGCGTCGAGATTGTGCTCGATCGCGGCGTGGTAAAACCGATCGAGGACGTCGTCGGCGCTTCCGCGGAAGACCTTCCAGCCCTGGGACGCGCCCAGTTCGGCGACTGGATCATCCTGGGCGCGGTCACTCGTAGCGAGGATGACGGTGTCCAGTTGCCGGGCCGCCCGCACCTGATCCATGACGTAGGCGATCAAAGGCCGCCCGAGAACGGTCTTCAGCGTCTTGCCAAACACCCGGCGGGAGCCGAGGCGGGCCTGGACGATGACGCCGATGATCGGCATGACTGCCTGTACCTCAGAAAGAATTCCCGTAATACAAACGCTCCGCACATCGTGTGAAGACAGAAGTGAGAAGTCAGGAGTCAACGCGCTCCCCTTCGGGTCGCGGCTAAACATGTTGTCAACTCTTCGGGTCGCGGCTAAACATGTTGTCAACTCTTCGGGTCGCGGCTAAACATCCTTTCTCAGTGCTCCCCTTCGGGTCGCGGCTAAACATCCTTCCTCAATTCTCAACTCTCAGTTCTCGATTCTCACTTCTTCCGTGCCTGGTAGAGATAAAACACCGCGTCGTCCTCCGTTTCTCCCATCCAGGACGGGTCGCAGAAGGGCTCGGCGAGCAGGGCTACGTTGTCCATCCAGGCTCGTTTGACCGCCCGCCAGTCGTCCCTGCTCAGTCGGCGATACATTTCCATGAACGCGGGGAACATGGGCCTGAACCCGATGGCGTAAAGCTGATACACCCGCGCCGGCAGGATGGGTACGACCCGCTCGATGGCAAGGCCGGCCCGCTCGAGCGCGCTGTCCCAGTAGGCGCGCTGGCTGGGCACTCGGGTGGCGACCTCGTAGAGCCCCCGGTCGATCGGCAGCACCCACTCCCAGCCGTGCTTCAGGTACAGGTTATAGGGCAGCATCTCGACCATCTTGGGGCTGGGCATGCGGGCCAGGAAATCGCCGCCCGGCCTGAGCACCCGCTGCACTTCCGACAGCAACAGGTCCACCTCGGGCATGAAATAGGGCGAGCTGGTCCAGACCGTCTCATAGCTGTTATCAGGCAAGGGCAGGGGGTTGTTGCAGTCGTGGACGATGAGTTCACGGTAGAAGTCAAGGGCCCTTGCCTTCTCGATCGAGGCGGCAAGCAGGTCCATACCTGTCGTGTACGCCCAATCGGGGCGCCGGGCGATGGATACCGAGATCGGTTCATCGTGGTCATACACGTCCGGCGGGTCGTACGCGTCGTCGCGTCGGCTCTCGAAGTAGCGGTCGATGTGCCCGACCGACTGGTAGACGTCAAAATCGAGATCGAATCGCCCGCCGGCCGTTACGAAACTGGTCGTGCCGTCACCGCACGTGATCTCCAGGCTGGGGTGTCGAATCGTGAATTGCTGAAGCGCCCGGGCATCGTGGTATTTCATCAGGGCGGCTTCCGGACGCAGCCAGTGTACGTTCAGAAAGGCGCGGAAGAGGTCCTTCTGCTCTCGGGTGAGCCGGGTCGAAACGGCCGACGGCGGTGCCACTTGGGTGCTCATGTTCACCTTTGAAATGCTCTGATCACCTTGTAAACAGCCACAATCGTGTCCTGGACATCTTTGTCAGTCATCCCCGGCCAGATCGGCAGCGAGACGATCCGCTCGTAGGCCGACTCCGCGATCGGGCAATCGCCGGGGGCGGTCCCGAATCGCTGGTGATAGTACGGGTGCAGGTGCACGGGAATGTAATGCACGTTCACCCCGATCCCTTCGCCGTGAAGGGCAGCGAATACCTCAGCCCGGCCCACCCGCAGTTGCGACAAGTCCAGCCGCAGCACGTACAGGTGGTATGCGTGCGAGACGTCCTCGCGAGCGCTCAGCGGCCCGGCGGCGGGCAAATCCGCAAAAGCGGCGTCGTAGCGGCGGGCGATCTCCTGCCGACGCTGCACCCACCCGGGCAACTTGCGCAACTGACTCTCGCCCAGGGCACAATTGATGTCAGAGAGTCGGTAGTTGTATCCCAGCTCGACCATCTCGTAGAACCATTGTCCCTCGGCCTGCCGCTTCACCGGATTGCTGTCGATCCCGTGGGTGCGGCACATCCGCAGCCGGCGGGCCAGTTCGGGGGCATCAGTCGTGACCATCCCCCCTTCCCCGGTGGTAATGTGCTTGACCGGATGGAAGCTGAACGTATTCAGGTCGGCCAGGGACCCCACGGGGCGGTTCTTGTAAGCCCCGCCGATGGCGTGACAGGCGTCATCCACCAGCCAGAGCCGCCGGCGCTGGGCGATGCTGCGAAGGGCGTCGTAGTCGCACGGCTGGCCGGCGTAGTCCACGGCAAAGATCGCCCGGGTGCGGGGCGTGATCTTCGCCTCGACCTGAGCCGGGTCGATCAGCAGCGTGTCGGGGTCCACGTCGGCAAAGACGGGCGTTGCCCCTTGATAGACGACGCTGTTGGCGGTGGCACAGAAGGTCATGGGCGTCGTGATGACCTCGTCGCCGGGGCCCAGTCCAGCCGCGAAGGCGGCCGCGTGAACCGCGGCGGTTCCGGAGGTGAAGCTCACGGCATGGCGGGCTCCGACGAACCCGGCCACCGCCTCCTCGAACCCGGTCACCTTGGGCCCGGTCGTGATCCAGCCCGAACGCAGCACCTCTACGACGGCCTGGATGTCCGCTTCGTCGATGTACTGGTGACCATAGGGCAGTTTCGCCTCGCGAACTGGCGAGCCGCCGTTGACCGCCAGCGCCGTCCCTTGTTCCTGCGTCACCGTCACGTGATCCGCCCCTATTAGCACTGATAGAAGGTACCGGGAGACTCGCGAACCGAAGACGGCACTAGCGTTCCACGACCGTCCACACGTCACCAAACTGATCAGGATCCCATCGCACGTCATCGCCCCGGCTCTCCTCGATCGTCGAAGTCGAGAAGAACATGATCTTCGTATCGGCGGTCAGCGATTTGAATCCGTTCGCATAGCCCGGTGGGATCCAGAAGACCGAGGGCTTGATCGCTGACAACACGTGCCGGTGCACCGGGCCGGCGGTCGTTGGTTTCTGCCAGTCCTGAATCCTGACCGCGGCCACGATCGCCGAGCCTTGCACCACCATCACGTACTTGCCCTCGCGTCGATGGGCGTGCCAGGCCCGGATGAAGCCCGCCTGGTGGTTCTCCACGATGTAGAAGCGCTTCACACCGGCGAAGTCGAAGTCGTTGACGAACCGGACCGATCCGCGGTCATCCACCACCACGTCTCCCGTGAACAAGCGGGCCTCTTCCGGCAACATCGTGTCCTCCTGGCACCCGAGCCACTCCGGCGTTTCTGCCCTCTGGGCCACTGAAGCAGGCCACTTCAAACGCTCACCAGGTGCCGGTCAGCCTGATCCGCAGAGGAGGTCTCCTGGGCCTCGCGGCGCTCCCAGTCCGAGAGTGCCTGTGCGTTGTAGTAGCGTTTGTCCTTGTGGTTCACGATGCTGCCCGTCTCGAAATGGCGGGCCAGCTCGTCAATGCCGTCGGCCACCGTTACCCGGGGCCGAAAACCCAGGACCCGTCCCGCCTTGTCGCCGGCCACCCGGTAGCTGCGTTGATCCGTCGCTTCACGGTCATGGAGCAAGTTCGTCCCCGGCAGCCGGGCCCGGACCAGCTCGCCGAGGTCCTCGATGCGGCAGTTCTCGCCGACTACGTTGAACACCTGCCCGGCCACGCGCTCGACCGGCGCCTCCAGGGCCAGCCTGACGGCGTGGGCCGCGTCCGAAACGTGAACGTGAGGCCGCCACTGATCGCCGCCGAGAACCAGGATCTCACGCTCGAAGAATGCACGGGCCGTCAAGGCGTTCACCACCAAGTCGAATCGCGGGCGAGGCGAGGACCCGAACACCGTGCCTAGCCGGAGGATGCACGGCGAGTACTGGCCGTTGGTCATACTCAGGATCGCCCGCTCGGAGTTGATCTTCGTCTTGGCATACAGGGAGACGGGCGCCAGGTCCGCGTCCTCATCCACAGCCCTGTCCGGATCCGTCGTTGCCCCGTACACGCTGCAGGAAGACACGTAGACGAACCGGCTTATCTGCAGGTGACTGCAGATGCGGGCGATGGCCAGGGTGGACAGGTAATTGGTCTGCAAGGTCAGGGCGGGGTTGCGGGCGCAGAGCGGATCCCCCACCAGCTCAGCGAGGTGGACCACGCCCCCGGCGCTCTGAATGGCCGAGACCAGCGTCTCGATGTGCCGCGTGTCCCCCCGCACGAGTTGAAGACCGGCGTCGGCCCCGATGCCGCTGAGCGATTCGTTCCCGTACAGGAACAGGTCCAGCACCTTGACGCGGTAGCCCGCCTGGAGGAGCTGGCGGACCAGGACAGACCCGATATAGCCCGCTCCGCCGATGACGAGGATTTCTCCGAGCCACCTGGCGGCCGCCGGACGGTTCCGGTGGTGGGCGGCGACGTCCGGTTGGAGGAGTTCCTCCGCCAGGACCAGCCGCCGGGGGCGCCCTTCGCCGTCAACCACCGGGATGAACCGTGGATGACGCCGCTGGTAGCCCTCGCTTCGCAACAGCCGAAGGACCTCGGCGTCGCCGTTGCCCCTACCCTCCCCCAGAACCACCGGGTCCGGCGTGACGACGCTCTCGATGCTCTCGGTCAGGTCCGCGCCCCGCAACAGGGCCCGGCGCACGTCGCCGTCCGTTGCCACCCCGATGAGTCGGCCGGTGTCGTTGACGACCAGTGCGATGCCCACGCCGGAGCTGCCCATGGCGCTGAGGATTTTGCCCAGGGAATCGCCCGCGCGGACCAGGATCTGCTTGATATTGTGGTCCATGAGTGGTTCCTGTCGGCGAGCGCAGGATGTCGCGATGAGGACCGGGCGCACCGCAGCCCCTACCGATTCCGGGGACGGGCGCGCAAGTACACCCTCACCGTTTTCCTCTGTGTTATCGGTCCCGCAGATACCCCTACTTGAACTCGAACGCCGGCGAGCCGCTTGGCGGCCTTACCCTCCGGTCAGTCAACGCACCGGCGTGCCGCCGGCCTGCGCTACCTGCCCGCGCCCGGTCCCAGCCTCCGGTGCCGGGGGTGAGCCGGCCAGCGAGCCAAGCCATTGTGCCAGGGCCGAGGTCATCGAGTCGTCTGTGAGCCCGGGGAGCGTCTCACGAAGGTATGCCGGGAAGCGGGCCGCCCGGGCCAGGAGCATTTCCCGGTAGTGCGAGTCATCGGCGAACCGCGCGACCGCGTCGCACAGTTCACCAAGATCGGCAATCGCGACCAGGCCGCCCTGAACCGCAAGCTCGCCCCGGTCATAGCCAAGCTGGCCGTAGTCCCACAGGAACACCGGCCGGCCTGATGCCGCAGCATCGATGGCGATCGTGCTGTAGGTTGTCACGACCGCGGCATAATCGTTGAGTTGCGTGTTCAGGTCCTCCTGGTGCGGCACGAACAGCGGTCGAAGTCGGCTCGGGAAGTTGTCCGCCGAGTCCCACGGGTGCGCACGCACCCTGACGCGATCTCCCAGCCGGTCCGCCAGGGTACTGATGAGCTGGACGTTCAGAGGGCGCGTGCGTTTCCTCACCGCGGTCGGTGAACCGTGGCCCGTGCCGTGCGTGGCAACCAGGACGCGCAGAGAGTCGCCAGTCATCGAGTCGGGCACCCGCGTCTGCGACTTGTCGAGTCGTGGGTTTCCTCGCCAGAGGACGGTGTCGGGCCGTACGACTCCGACGGCCGTCCGGCAGAGGGCTTCGTCCCCGGGCGTGAACGCGAGGATATGCCTCGGGGCCGGGGGAAAGAAGTAGCGGTGGTCGTAGCGTTCGGGGAACGAGCCGGGCGGCCAGGCGCCGTGCCGACAACCCACCGTAGTGATGCCGAGCCGGCGGGCAGCGTGGTGGCCGCAGTAGGCACTCCAGTCCTTCTCGGCCGGGGCGATGAAGAGTCGCGGACGTTCGCGTTCGAGCCGGGCGGTGAGCAGCCGATGCATAGCCACGAGCTTCGGAGCCCACCGGGGCCAACCCATGAGCATCACGACGCAACGGGCCAGCGCCCCACGCAACGGCGCGAAATAGCCCGCACCCGCCGCATGATCGCACCAGGCAGCCACTTCCCGCTCAAGGTGTGTCGTACGCGAGGCCGGCAATGACGGATACACGAGCGGCTCGCAACGGACCCGTGTCCGCTCGATCAAAGCCTCCAGTTCTGCCGACCGCCGACTCACCCACAGCAGGCACCGGTGCCCCTGCTCGGCGAGCGGTTCGATGGGAAAACCGGCGAGCAGCCGGGTCTCCACCCAGCCCGCTAGAAGGAACACGATGTCCGCGCCGGGATCGCCAGCCGTGTACGCCCCCAGGTCTTCCGCAGGGTCCGATTGCCATCGTCGCAACACCCCCCGCACGCCGCGGACGTGCTCGCGGACCCAGCGGCGGATCGGCCAATTAGGATCGGTCCAGTCCGCCTGGCGGAGCCGCCCGACCCGCAGGCCGATACCCTTGACCAGCCTGGCTCCCATCCAGTCGGTGAGCACTTCGATACGGGGGGCAACACGCCGGAGCATAACGAACATCGCCGCGGCTGCGACCAGTTCAAACCAGCGCCCGAAACGCGCGATGTCGCCGTCGATCAGCGACATGCCGAGATAGGTCGGCTCTTCTGGGCCTCGCCAGTTGCCGCGGGCCTCCAAGCCGGCCAGCTCGAAGCCCATCATCGAGCGAAGCGGGAAGAAATCGGTTGCGCACCAGTAGGGCAGCTTCGCCTCGTACACGAGCGTCTCCGATTCGAAGCGCCCGACAAGGATCGGTACCCCGGGACAGCGGCGTTGCAGGCGGGCCAGCGTCGCGGCCGAGGGCGGTTGCCACAGGAACACCAGACGACCGCCGTCCAGCGGCAAGTCGGCCGGCACCCGGGCGTCTTCGAGCAGTACGGGGTCGAATAGATCCGCCGCAAGTTCACCAGACAAGTCGCGCATGCCCGAACCTCTCCCGGGCATTGCTGGGGCGTGCCCGATCCACGGAGTCTAATGAAATCAGACGAACAGGTCCACGTGTTTGAATGCGGACACATCCACGAGGCCGCCGTCAGTCAGCTTCAGATCGCCGATTACCGACAGGCTCATGAACGAGAGGGTCATGAACGGGTGAGCTAATGAGCTGCCCAGCGATCGGGCGGCCGCCCGGACCTCGATGAGCTTGGCGACCACGGTGGCAACCGGCTCGGTGGACAGCAAGCCCGCGGTCGGCAGGGGCAAGTCGGCGAGCACTTCGCCATCGGCCACCGCGCACAGCCCGCCCCTGATCTTCACCAGATGGATCGCCGCGGCCAGCATGTCGTGATCGCTCACGCCGACGACGATCAGGTTGTGGGCGTCGTGGGCGACGGTGCTCGCGATCGCGCCGCGCTTGAGGCCGAATCCTCGCACCAGCCCAAGGCCCACGTTGCCGCTTGCCGTGTGGCGCTCGATGACCGCCATCTTCAGCAGGTCCCGGTCGGGGTCGGATACCACGAGTTGGCCGAGGGTGGGTGGCTTCTCGCGGCCGGCCCGGGTCTGGAGTTGGTCCGGGGTCACCTCGATGACCCTGACCTCGCGCCGGCCATCGTCGGGTACCCGGATGACCAGGTCATCGGGCTCCAGCCATTGCACGTTGACACTTGACCGCAGGCGTGCCGCCGCCTGCTTCGGCAGCGGTTCGGGGGCCACACACACGCCATCCTGGGCCACCAGTTGCCCCTCCTTATACACCCGCGTTGCCCGGCAATCGGTGAGGTTGTCCAGCACCGTGAGGTTGGCCAGGTAGCCCGGCCCGATCGCGCCGAGCTCGTGCAGCCCGTAGTACCAGGCGCCGTTGAACGTCGCGAGCCGGATCGCGTACGCCGGGTTCAGGCCGGCGGCAATTGCCCGCCGAACGATGTGGTCAACGTGCCCCTCGTTCAGCAGGTCGTCGCAGTGTTTGTCGTCGGTGACAAACATGAACCGACCGACCGTGTCCGGTGTAACAAGCGGAAGCAGGGCGTCGAGATTGCGGGCGGCCGACCCTTCACGAATCATCACGTGCATACCGAGCCGGAGCTTCTCGCGAGCCTCCTCCAGCGTGGTGGCCTCGTGATCGCTCCGGATGCCGGCGGCGACGTACGCGCACAGGTCGCGCCCGCTCAGGCCGGGCGCGTGCCCGTCGATCGGCGTCTGGCCCACGATGCGGATCTTGTCGAGCACATCCGATTCCTTGCTGATCACGCCGGGATAGTTCATCACTTCGCCCAGGCCGCGGACCCAGCGGTCGCTCAGGAATGGATGAAGGTCCACCGCCGAGAGCTCCGCACCGGCTGATTCCAGGTGTGAGGCCGGCACCGAACTCGACAGCATCACGTAAACGTGAATCGGGCAGTACTTGCTGGTGCGGAGCACGAATCGAATGCCCTCGATCCCCATGACGTTGGCGATCTCGTGCGGATCGGCGACGACCGCCGTCGTCCCGCACGCCACGACCGTCCGGGCGAACTCCGGCACCGACAGCATCGACGATTCGATGTGCACGTGGGCGTCGATGAACCCGGGGCACAGCACTTGTCCCTTGAGGTCAACGACCTCGCGGGCCTTGTACGACCCGATGCCCGCAATGCGATCGCTGGCGATGGCAACGTCGGCCTCATCGATCGTGTTCGTGAAGACGTTGACGAATTGGCCGCCCCGGAAAACAAGGTCCGCTGGTTCACGTCCGGCCGCCACGTCGATCAGATGCTCGAGGAATACCATCGCTGTTGCCACCTTGGTTCTGCTACCGTATGGTTCATTTCATTGCGGAGAGATCTGCCGATCCAACTGCTCGAGATCTCCAGGCGTATTCACGTCGACCAGCACGCCGGGCTCACCGGTTTCCACCTCGCGGACGCGGTCCGGGAATCGGATTCGCAGGCGGTCGAGCCGTTCCTCCTCGGACCACGAAACCACCCGCTGGGCAAGATCGGCGGGGAGGATGATAGGATGTCCTCTCCTGCCTCGGCAGGTGGCGATGATAATCTGGCTGCAGGCCGGTGCGAACGCCGCCACACACCGATCGACGGCGGCCGAGGTGATGCCCGGATGATCACCGGGGCAGATCAGGTACCCGGTATCGGGCGTCAACAAACTGACGCGATCCCGTTCCACATGCAGTAAACCGACCTGGTCCTGATTCTTCAGGATCCCGTCAACTTGTTGACGCAGGAAGTGCCGGGCCACGCCGATCAGGCCCAGTTGGACCGAGGTGATCATCTCGCTGCGATCGCGGTCATTGACGACGTAGGCCCGGGCAAGGGTGGGCGGGCGCTCCGCCCGGATGGTTTCGGCGATCCCGGGATTGACCACCACGACGAGGCCCGCAACGCGCGACGCCTCCAGGGCGTCGATCACGGTGGCGAGTATCGACCGTCCGTGGATCGGCTCGAGCAGCTTACTGTGGCCGGACCCGCGTTCGGGCCCACCGGCCGCCTTGAACCGCCGGCCGGCACCCGCCGCCGGTACGACCGCCCACACTTTCACCGTTGCTCTGGTCATCCGCCGGCACCAATTGCCACCGGGCCTTCGACCAACGTCACTTTGTCGGCTCGCCGGACCTGAATCAACTCCGCCGCGATACTAACGGCAATCTCCGGCACCGTCACCGCCCCGATTTTCAGCCCGATCGGCGAGTGAACGCGCTCGAGCCCCGCCCGATCCACGCCCAGTTGCGTCAGGTCGTCGAAGATGGTGTTGATCTTCCGCCTGCTGCCGATCATACCGATGTACCTGGCCGGCGAGTCGATCACCGCGTGCAACGCCTGCTCATCATTCCGGTGGTCTCGGGTGGCCACGACAACGTAGGTATTCGCGTCGATCGGCCAGCCCCGCAGGATATCGGTAACGTCACCGGCCACGCACTCGATGGGAGATTCAAACCGGCCGGGCCGCAGAAGATCGGACCGGTCGTCCACGACCACGACGCGATAATCAAGCGTAACGGCGAGTTTCGCCAGGGCTGCCCCCACGTGTCCGGCTCCAGCGATGAGCAGCGTCGGCGTCGGCTCGATGTACATGCGGTATTCGATGTGCCGGCCCTCGTGCTGCAGGCGAAGCGGGATCATCGTGGCCCGCTGTTCACGCAACCGGGGGATGGCTTCGCGGAACGGTGCCGCCGATGCCGGTTCGGCGATCGGCACGACGGCGATATCCATCTCGCCCCCGCAGATCAGGCCGTCGTCCCCGCTGCGGTCACGGTCGAGCCGAAACGACAGGAGTCCGGACTCCCCGCTCGCCGCCATGCCGAACGCGCGCTGTCGCGTCTGGGCTTCGATACATCCCCCGCCGATCGTGCCCTCGAATGTGCCGTCCGCGTGCAGAAGCAGGCTCGCCCCGGCGGTCTGCGGCGTCGAGCCCCGGGTGCTGACGATGGTGCACAGGGCGCACCACCGCCCCGCGTCCACGCTCTTGATAAGCGACTCAAGGAGTTGCCCGAAAGCGACCACGTCAACGGCCTCACTCAACACGCAAACACTCACGCGGCCGTATTCTACTCGGCCCGGGCGGATCTGGAAAACAGGCACCCGGATCAAGATTCCCATCTCAGGCCCGGCGCCGGGGAAATTGAAGTCGCAACTCGGGGACGCTATGGTGGGCGGTCCACCGGGATGATGAGGCATCGTATGACCGCGGGATTTCTGGAATGACCACTTGGCTGGCTGTGCTGATCGGGATGCTGGGGTGCAGTGCGAATGTCTCGGCGCCGGGGCAGCAAGTCTTGCCGCACCGCTCGTGGCAATTCCACGATGCCCACGGGGATTATTTGCGACAGGCCATCCCCAAGGCCAAGGCTGCGGGAATGAACCGCATCCAGCTCTCGCACCAGATCGTCATGGATGCCGAGCAGCTCTGGCAAGGCGCCGGGCACGAGCAGCGACTGGCGCTGGTGCGCAAGGCCGCCGACGCCACGCCGGAGGAACTCCAGGCCATCCGCGAGCAGGCCCGCGCGCACATCAAGGAGATGCGAACGTGGGCGGGCCGGATGGAGGAGCGTTACGGCAAGGACATCTGGCCCGGCAACCCGGAGCGGCTGAGGCACTTCGCCCACGAGGCGGAGAAACAGCTTTCAAAGTGACGGTTTTCAGAAACCGTCAACCCACCTCCGGTCGAGGCGGGCCGATCGGGCGCTGTGACGTTGCGGTGCATGTGACATGAGCAAGCCGGTGGTTCTGGACAACATCCCATTTCAGATTGACCGCGATTGCCTCCTGAGAGAACTGCGGATCCAGGATCAGGCCGGCTACTCAAAGCGGGCCGCTGAACTTGCCCGGCAGGCCGAAGCCATCGCCAGGCCTCGCGGGCTTTACCGGGTCGCGTACGTCGAGTCGAGGCAGCCCGACTCCGTGGTCATTGAAGGAGTCACCCTGACGAGCCGGGTGCTTCGCGTCAACCTCGACGATGCCCACCGCGTATTCCCCTTTGTCACCACCTGCGGCCGGGAGTTGTACGAATGGTCCGGCTCGATTGACGACATGCTCGAGCGGTTCTGGGCCGACGCCGTCATGGAGCTGGCCCTCCGGGCCGCGGTCGATGTGCTTAAAGAGCACCTCGCAACGCACATCCGGCCGGGACCGACCTCGAGCATGAACCCGGGCTCTCTGGGGGACTGGCCGATCGAGGAGCAACGAGCGCTATTCAAGATCCTCGGCAACGTTCGCGACCTCATCGGCGTTGAACTCACGGACCACTTCCTCCTGGTGCCGACCAAGAGCGTGTCCGGCCTCAGCTTCCCCACCCGGGTGCGTTTCGAGAACTGCCAGCTCTGCCCTCGCGAGCGCTGTCCGGGAAGACGGGCCCCCTACGATCCCGGACTGTACGAGCGCAGGTACGCCCGGGGCAAGGAGCAGGCCCCTACGATCCCAAAGGGCCCGCGCGGCGCCCGCCCGCCCGATTGAAGGCAGCGAACTGAGACCGGGCCGATCTACTCCCAGGACTTCTTGAGCCGGAGCTCCTCGATCTGCTCGAAGTCGTACGGCCGGCCGTTGTTCATACCCGGACAGGTCTCGGCGGCCTCAGCCCAGGCGTCGGGTGACTTGAGGTTGACAATCCAGAAAGGCCAAGTCCGGCATTGTAGCGGGCGGACCGGGTAGATGCTGCAGATCCTTTGTCCGTTGCGGTTCGACTGGAGGAAGATGCAGTCTCCATTCGGCTTTTCGGTGAGGGAATACTTGAACCCGACCCGATGGAGCTGGTTCCTGGGCAGCCACCCGTCGTCGCGGTCCAGGAACGCCGCAATGCGCCGGATCTCCTCGCGAGAGACCCACACGTAACCCGGAGCACCCGTACAGCAGTTGCCGCACCCGGTGCAGGTGAATCGCAACCCGCCCTTGTACCACTTGTCGGTGGGCACGCGGAGACCTCCGGTAGAATGATTGCAGTCAGGGTCAACGAACGGCGATCGCGCTCTCCGGTCGGACTCCCCTCGCCACATGAGCAGAGAGTGAACCGCAGGCCGCAGCTTGATGCCTCCGCGCCCGCTCCCCGGGGGCCTCAAGCCGGGGGCTCTTATTCGAGGATAGTCGTTGCAAGGCCCGACGGCAATGATTATAGAGGTAAAACAGGCACGGGGTGCCGGTTCGCGATCAAAGGGATCTTGAATGCCGTACGTCAAATGGCATTATCTCGGTGTTCTCGGCGTGCTGATCGCCTGCAGTCTGGGTCTGCCGTTGCCGGAAGATGTTCCGCTGCTGGCCGGTGGATTTCTCTGCCACCGGGCTCTGGCGAGTTTGCACGTCATGATCCCCGTGGCCATGGTGGGTGTGCTGGGAGGTGATTTCATCCTGTTCGGGATGGGGCGGAAGTTCGGCCACCGCGTTACCGAACACCGCATTATTCGCCGGCTGGTGAATCCGTCGCGGTTGCTGATGGCAGAACATCTATTCGCACAGCATGGGGCCAAGATTATCTTCGCCGGCCGGTTCCTGCCCGGCCTGCGTCCCATGATCTTCATGGCGTCCGGCGTGCTCAAGGTGCCGTTCTGGAGATTTGCCGCGGTGAACGGGTTAGCCGCCTGCATCCACGTGCCGACGCTGGTGCTTTTGGGCAAGTTCTTCGGGCACAATCTGCACCAGATCAAGAGTGACGTGCGGACGGTGACGAACACGATTGCACTGGCGATCCTGGTGGTTGGGTTGATCGCCGCGGGGGTCTACCTCCACCGCCGGCAGAGGAGGATGATGGCCTCCGCCGGTGTGGATCGAGGTACTGACGCCGATACGCTGGCCGATCTGCCTCCGGGAGACGAGGTGCTGCAGTTTGATCCCGACTCGCCGGGCGGGGACTCGGCACCGTCCGGTGATGCCGCCGCCCCCGCTGCCGCGGCGTCGCCTCGCGCGTCGACCACCGCCAACCCGACCGCCAACGGCTAACGCCATGTTCGGTCACGGAGTTTCGCGTCTCAGCCAGGACAGAGGATAGTCATGCTGAAGGATCGGATAGATCGGCGGACATTTCTCAAGACGTCGGCCGGCGCAGCGGCCCTGGGCACGTTCATCTGCGGGCCGCGGCGCTCGCTCGCCCGCCTGTCGGCGAATGAGAAGACGGTCGTGGCTATCATCGGGTGCGGCGGCATGGGGAACCATCACCTGAGTAACCTGCTCAAACGCAACGACGTGGCGGTCGCGGCGGTCTGTGACGTTTATGCCCCGCGGTACATCGAGGCCGTCAAAGCGGTCGGCGGCAACTGCAAGGGGTACCAGGACTACCGGCGCGTCCTCGATCGCAAGGACATCGACGCCATCTGGGTCACCACGCCCGATCATTGGCACGCCCTGATCGCCATCCACGGATGTCAGGCATGGAAGGACGTCTACGTCGAGAAGCCGCTGACCACAGCCATCTACGAGGGTCGGAAGATCGTTGAGGCCGCCCGCCGCTACGGGCGGGTCGTGCAGGTCGGCATCCAGCAACGGTCAATGGAGGTCTACTGGAAGGCGCTCGATATCGTTCGCAGCGGGAAACTCGGCCAGATCACCACCACGCGGGCCTGGATCGGCCCGAATTGGAAGAGTGACTACGAGACCCCGGGTGCCCCGCCCGAAGGTCTGGACTGGGACCTCTGGCTCGGCCCGGCTCCCTGGGTGCCGTACAGCCCGCAGCGATTTCACGGATTCCGGGCGTTCGATGACTACGCCGGCGGCGAACTGACCAACTGGGGCCCCCACCTGATCGACATTGCCTTGTGGGCCATGAAAGAGGATCGCCCGCTCAGCGTCCAGGCCGTCGGCGGCAGTTACCGCCAGCCACCATCCTGCGACCACGAAACCATCGAGGTCATCCTCGAGTTCAAGGGATGCAACCTGACCTGGTCCCAGGGCTTCCACGAGCGACATGGCGGCAAGAGTTACGGCACCATGTTCCAGGGCACCCGGGGCCGGCTGATAATCGACCGGCAGAGCCTGGTGGTTGAACCGGCGTCATTGGGCGTCGAGGAATACAAGCAGCCTGGTGAATACTACATCACCGTGAAGAACCATCACGACAACTTCCTGGAATGCATCCGCACCCGCCGCCTCCCGCGAGCGGACGTCGAAATCGGGCACCGTGCGACCAGCACCTGCCTGCTCGCCAACACCGCCGTCGATTGCCGACGCCGGCTCGTGTGGGACGGCCACGCCGAGCGCTTCATCAACGACGAGCAGGCCAACCGGCACCTGCACCGCCCGTACCGGGCCCCGTGGCATCTGTGAGAGGCAATCGTTCTCCGGTTCCCCCAGTGCCTGTCACGCGCCGATTGTCCGGCACCTTCAGATCGGCCAGGAACTGGGCCCCGATCCTTTTGCCCACCACGAAGAACTTGCGATCGCAGTGCCACAGAACGTTGTTTCCGTCCTTGATAGTG
Source organism: uncultured Planctomycetales bacterium (assembly GCA_964579675.1). Classification (GTDB taxonomy): domain Bacteria; phylum Planctomycetota; class Phycisphaerae; order UBA1845; family PWPN01; genus CAZOIA01. The sequence goes on from CAZOIA010000050.1 coordinate 25,429, forward strand.
AAGCCCCCGCTCGGGAAACCCGTGAATCCCACTGTCTTCTCGCGGTGCGATCCGATATGCTGCTGACGTTGGCCATGGCCGCCGAAGCCGATGGGGCATTGCCGAATGGGAAATGTTCCCGGTGGGTATGCGACTGAGCAAAGGAGTCTGCGATGAGTCCGTCAACTGAAGCAGCGAAGGGGCACGTCCGGCTCCTGCTTGGTGTTCTCCTTGTGCCGGGGCTTGCCGGCCCGGTCGCCGCCCGAGCCGATGACCGATCCCCGCCGGATGGACCGTTGGACGTCGGTGACGCCCGGCAGGTCTTCATCGACGGCAGGTTCCTGGCCGAGTCGCAGAACGTGGAACTCTTCGTGCACCAGCCCAGGAAAACCGGTGAGATGACGATCAAACCCGAGCAACCCTGGGAACAGGGCGGAATCGGCCCATATAGCAGCGTTGTGCACGACGGCGAGACATACCACATGTGGTATCACACGATGACCTCAAGGCAGTGGCACATGGACAAGTATGCCGGCTCCATCTGCTATGCCCGGTCGGAAGACGGGATCCACTGGGTCAAACCCCCGCTCGGCCTGGTGGAGTTCGCCGGCAGTCGCGAGAACAACATCGTCCTCGGGCAAGGGGCAGCCGGGATCAAACTCGGCCAGGACGGCGGGATGGTGTTCATCGATCCGACGGCACCCGAGGATCAGCGATTCCGCATGGTGGCCAGGTTCGGCGCGAAAGTCGAGCAAGGCCAGGCCGTGCATGTCTTCTCCTCCCCCGATGGTATCCATTGGAGCCTCACCCACACGGCGGTCGTCACCGCCCGCCCGCAGGAAAGAGGTCATCACCTCGATTCGCAGAACGTGATCTTCTGGGACGACCGCATCGGCAAGTACGTCGCATACGTGCGGAAGAACCGGGTGGCTCCAGGCTCACAGGGGCGGACGATTGCGCGGGGTGAATCAGACCACCTGGGCGACTTCCCGGCGGTGCAGGACATGCCGATCGTCTTCGGCGCGGACGGCAACGACCTGTTCCACGGAAAGACGCCCGTCGTGGACTTCTACATGAGCGCGGCAATCAAGTACCCCTGGGCCGGCGACGCGTACTACATGTTTCCGACAGCTTATTACCATTACGTACACGGGGCGCTCCGCGAGTTTACCAGGGAAGTACCGACCAATGCCGGACCGCTCGACACGCAGTTTGCCGCCAGCCGGGACGGGATCCACTGGCAGCGCTTCGGCCGGCGACCCTTCGTGGACCTCGGTATGAAGGGGGAGTTCGATTGGGCGTCGGCCCGCACGATCCGCGGGATCGTCCCGGACGTGGATGGCCGCGAGATGTTCATGTACTACCGGGCCAGTGACTGGCTGCACGGGTGGGACCGCGACGAACGCAACAAGCGCCTGCTCACCGCGGCCGGGCTGGGCGCGAGCCAGGATATCGCTGTGATAAGCCGGCTGGTCTTGCGCCGAGACGGCTTCGTCTCTGTAAGAGCCGCTTACACCGGCGGGGAGTTCACGACCCCGTTGACGAAGTTCAAAGGCGACAAGCTGGTGCTGAACGTGGACACCTCGGCGACGGGTATCGTGCAGGTCGGAATCCTCGATGAGAATGGTGTACCGATCGACGGTTACCGCGTCGAGCATTGCGACCGCATTCACACGGCCAATGAAATCAGCCGCGTCGTCACCTGGCGAGGCAACAGCGACGTGCATGAACTGGCCGGAAAGCCGATCCGGCTGCGCTTCGTGATGAATGATTCCGACCTGTACGCTTTCCAGTTTCGTGATTAGCCTGGATTCTTCACCACGGAGTCACAGAGAGCACGGAGAAGACAAAGAGACCAGTTGAAATCAATTACTCGGGTTCTGACATGACCATCGACACGCTGTCGAAACACCGATCCGCCATGATTCCACGCGACTTCTTCTCTCCGTGGTCTTTGTGTCTTCGTGGTGAATTCCTCCATGAATAATCCGGGTTAGCCGCTGCCACAGGCACAACGGGCAGGATCGATAACAAGGCGTGTCGATTCATTGTGCCGGGGCCTCCCGGGAGGTCGCTGACCCGACGGTATCGGTGGGGCCGGTGAAGCCGGGCCCGCCGGCGGCGACGTAGCCGTGGCTGGCACCCGACGGATCCGGGCTGACCCAGAACGCGTACAAGCGACCGTTCTTCAGATGAAACCGGAACTTGACGGGTCGGCCCGCCAGGCTGGACAGATCGCTCGCCCCTTCCCACGTCACCGCCTGTCGAGTCGAATCCCGGCGGATGGGAGCGCAGCTCGCGCGCGAGAACGGCTCGATCACCCGCCCCTGCCGGTCGAGCACCTCGACTCGCAGCTCGCCGCCGCGGGCGTCGGCGTTGACAAACAGACGACTGCCCGTGAAGCGCACCGTTCGGGTAGTGAGCGTGCCGCCGCCTTCGCCGGCGTCCATGGAAGCGAACCCGTCCCGTCGCAGAATCGCCAGGCCCGTAGTGCAGTGACCGTCGGCGCGGTCCTTGCCTCGTCCGCTGACGTAGAAGTAGAGTTCGTCGCCCACGACCAGGCATCCGCCACCGGCCGATTGGACGTTACCCCAGTTCCAGGCGCCCTCGGACTCGTTGACGTCGGCGAACGGCCGCCGGTCGGGCCGGTGCCAATGGAACCCGTCGCGGCTGAAGCCCACCAGCACCTCATTCCGCTTGGCGGTCTTCTTGCGATCGCCTTGCCAGATAGAGAATAGCCCGAGCAGGACGCTCTCGTAGGCGACGGCATCGAGGTTGTACAGTTGGGGTGGGATGCCGCTCAAGTCCGGGTTGGGGTTGTGGGGATCGAGTCGGTCCGCAGCGGTCCAGAGGTGTCGATCCTCGCTCGTCCAGCTCAACCCGTCCGCCGCGTCGGGATGCTCCACATAGAGCCTCGACCGGCCGATCCCAGGGTAGCCGGTCCTCAGGCCGTAGACCCAAACCTTGCGGAAAGGGTTGTAGAAAACGGTGGTTCGATCACCGATGCCCGAGGAAACCGCCACCGGATCACCCCAGTGGATCCCGTCCGCCGAGCAGAATAGCGCCAGGGCCCAACCGCGATCCTTGTTGCGCCCCATCGTGGTGAACAGCTTGTAGCGCTGCTTGGGATCGGTCTCCCGGAGGTCGAGCCAGACGGTGTTCGAATCACGATACTCCCTCATAACGATGTTCGTTCCGGGCACAACGTCCAACGCCGGCTTGTCCCAATGGATCCCGTCCTTGCTGGTGGCGTAACACGTGCCGGTCAGGTAGCCTCCCATGTACCAGATCTTGAATAGCCTGTCGGCCGGGTCGTACCAGACGCCGTCGCTGAACACCATCGCCGTCGGCTTACGTCCCTCGCGCTCCCACGGCTTATCCGGCTTCAGGACCGGGTTGGCTGGATGATACTTGGCCACATGGTAGGCGCGTTTCAAAGTGGTGTGCTCAATCAGGAAGTCATCCACGAACAGTTGTCGTCCCACCTCGATCGGAATCACGGCGGGCGGCGACAGCAGATATGGTGGAACGACCGGTTCGAGAGTCAGGGTGTCTGCGCGGGGCGGCCAGGGAGAGGGCAGCCGAATGCCGTTGTACAGCGTCTCCTCGGCGAACACCGCTTGGGGCCCCTGTTCGGGGAAAGCCAGCAATCCGATCGTCAAAGCAGCCGTCGCAACGGAGAATCCCGACCCCCACCGCCTCGGCCATCTCGCGAGTTTGCGCCGCCAGGCCCGAACCGTGTCGGTTCCGGCGTCCGTGTGCCCGCCGGAGTCCGACCGTACGCAGTTGGATAGGCGGACCATTCCTGCAGCGTGGTGAACGAGGTCTTTCCGATAGCTCATGTTCATCGAATCCTCTCCAATCCGAGCCGCGATCGCTCGTCCGGGCCCGGCGCTCCGGGGCGCTCCTTCACGAGCGGATCCGTCCCGTTGAGGTACTCCTCGATATTCGTGTAGCCGTCGCCGTCTGCGTCCGTGTTGTTGTCCGAGGCGTTCCCGGGATCGAGCCCGCGCCGCCGCTCCCAGGTGTCGGGCATGCCGTCACGGTCTGAATCCCCGGGCGGCTCGTCCCGGGCGACTTCGGGCCATCCGCCGATTTCGTTTTCGTGCCGGATATGGCGGCCCGTGTCCTGGCGCACGTCGCTGACGACGCGACGGTCCACCGGATCCCGATGGGGACGGGTCGCGCCGGCGTCGGCCAAAACACGCTCGTAGGCCAGTGTGGCCGGGCAGGCAGTGACCGCCGCGGCCGGGAATGGGCGGTCCTGCAACGTCACCCACCGCAGCGATTCCCTCAGGTCCCGTTCGTACCAGGCATGGTTGCTCACGTTGCCGCTGACATGGAGTTCTGCCGAAGTGAGCGCCTGGATAACCGGCGCTGCGGGACTGGTATTCGCGCCGGCTTGGTACCAGTTACCCACGATGTTCGCTTGAACCGGCGGCGCATCCACTCGACGCTTGAAATCGCCGATCAGATGGGCTCCCCCGTCATCCCAGTTGTAGATGACGTTGTTGACGACGTCGGCAAGAACGCCATGCTTGAGTCGCGGGTTCCGCTGCTGGTTATGGGCGAATAGACAGTGGTGTATGCTGAT
>CAZOIA010000051.1:0-29673 GCA_964579675.1 uncultured Planctomycetales bacterium
AGCAATGGCTAAGGCAGGTCAGCGAGATGATCGAAGCGAGCGCCCTGGTCGGCCTGCCGCCCATGGCGGGCGTTCACGACGTTCGCGAGGTGGTGCGCACGGCCGTCCCGCCCCACCTGCCGGAACCGGAAGACTTCGCGGTCCTGGCTGAGACCCTTGATGCAACCCACGAGATCGTCAACTGGGCGGCTTTGCTCCGGCCGAACGCCACCGAGTTGCGGACGCTGTGCGAGCGGATCGGCGACTTCAAGCCAATCGCGGACGTGATCCACCGCGTCGTCGACCCGAGCGGCGATATCCGGGACGACGCCAGTGCCAAGCTTCGCAAGATCCGGGTTGAGATCGCCCACGCGAGAATCGCCATCGGGCACGTAGTCGATCGCCTCGTGCGTGAACGGAACGTCACTCGCTGGCTGCGCTACTCGGAAGCGACGTTTCACGAGGATCGGCTCGTACTGCCGCTGGCCGCTGAACACCGCGGCCGGGTACCCGGCATCGTGCACCGCAGTTCGGATTCCGGGGCGACGCTTTTCGTCGAGCCCGCCGAAGCGGTCGAGCTGAACAACCGTATCATCACCCTGAAGCAGGACGAGCAGACGGAAGTCAACCGGCTCCTGTGGAACCTGACGCACCAGGTTCACATCAACAGCGAGGAGATCCTCAAGACGGTCGAGGCGCTGGGGGTGCTCGACCTGATCACGGCCAAGGTGCGGTTCGCCCGGTCCTACCGGTTAACCTGTCCGCAGCCCACGACCGACGGCCAACTCCGGCTGAAGCAGGCCCGGCATCTGCTCCTGATTGAGCTGCAGAAGGAGACCGAGAAACGGTCGGAGCACCGCGACGTGGTGCCGATCGACGTTCGACTGGGCGACGATTTCGACGTGCTCGTCATCACCGGGCCGAATACCGGCGGAAAAACCGTCACCCTCAAGACGGTCGCGCTGGCGTGCGCGATGGCCCAGGCCGGCCTGCCCATCCCGGCTGCGGAGGGCAGCCGCGTGCCGCTCTACCGCGACATCCTGGTGGACATCGGCGACGAGCAGAGTCTGCAACAATCTCTGAGCACGTTCAGTTCCCACCTGGCCCGGGTTCTGGTCATGCTGAAGCGGGCCCGGCCGGGGACGCTCATGCTGATCGACGAGCTCGGAGCGGGCACCGACCCGGACGAGGGAGCGGCCATCGGGCGGGCGGTCGTGGAAGAGCTGCTCCACCGGAAATGCCCGGCCTTGATCACCACGCACCTCGGCGTGCTCAAGAGCCTGGCCTATACGGAAGCCCGGGCGGAGAACGCCTGCGTCGAGTTTGATGCCGAGACGTTCCGACCGACGTATCGGCTCTTGATCGGCGAGCCGGGCAACAGCAACGCGATCAACATTGCCGCCCGGCTGGGTCTGCCGCCCAGAGTGATCGAGTCGGCTCGCGGGCACCTGGCCAGTTCGCACCAGCAACTGACCCGGGCGATCCGCGGCACGCTGCAATCACGCCGGCAGGCCGAATCGGCCAGAGCCCAAGCCGAGGCCGCCCAGATCGAAGCCGATAGACAGAAAGCCGCTGCCGAGCGCGAACGAATCGAACTCGGGCAGAAACAGGCTCAATTCGAACGCTGGATCAGAATGGTTTCGTCCCTGAAGCCCGGCGACCGGGTCCACGTCCGCCGGTTCGATCGCCAGGGCACGATCGTCCGTATGATGCTGCACAAGCAACTTGCCGTCGTTGCCGTGGGAGCGGTGGAAATGGAGGTCCCGGTCCGGGAACTGTCGCCCCCCGAAGAAACGGACTCGTAACCTCAGGTTGCTGACTTGCGACAGACTCGTGCTCGATTGGGGCATGCCCGCAGACCTGACGCCGCGAATGGACGGCGGGCTCACAGAGCCCGGCTCGGAATTCGGAGTCCGGCTCGGAATACGGAATGCAGCGCGGCGGGCACGGGTTCGGGCCCGGCCGCCGGCTACCGCCTTGCAGGTCGCGTCGTGGATCTGGCGCCCGGTTGCGTGGCTGATCCGGGCGGCTCGTCCCGGGCGGCTCGGGTTGCGGGGGCTTCCGCCGGTGGCCCACCCGGCCAGAAGACCGACGCGTCCCGGGCTCTTGCCGCGGTGAGCAGCCTGTTGCCCCCCGGATGGTCCGGCTTGAGTTCGAGCGTCCGCTCGAAGATCTCTGCCGCCTGGTCGTACTTCTCGTCCATCGCAAGCCCGAGGCCCAGGAACGAGAGCACTTCAAACGGTGCCGACTCGAGTTCCGATACGCGACGCAGATCCGCGATCGCCAGTCGCACAAGTTCCCGCGGCGGCCTGGTAATCCCCGCCCGTTTCAACTGGTCCGGATCCTGCACCGCCAGATTCAGCAACGTCTGGCCGCGCAACAAGTAGGCGGGCGTGTAATCGCTGTTTAGCGCGATAGCCCGCTCCGCCTCCTGAAATGCCCGGGTCAGGTCCCTGAATGCAATCCGGATCAGCCCGTGTATGCAGTGCGGCTCCGGCTCCATCGGCGCCAGCTTGAGCGCCTCGGCGATGGCGGCCAGCGCTTCGTCATTCTCGCCGAGAAGTCGATGGCACTCGGCGACCCTTACCCAGGCGGCGGCGTGGTCTGGTTGACCGACGGTCTTATCCTTCAGTTGTCCCGCAAGCTCCAGCGCCTCGTGGTAGCGTCCCTGCTCGAAGAGCAGATTGTACCGGCTGGCGACGGCGTCCTTGCTGGTTTGCAGGGCTCGCACCCGATTCTCGAGGGTGTCCTCCATGAGGATCGTGTCGGTTTCGGCCAGGGCGAGTTGCAGCTCTGCCTTCGACTGCTCGTTATCACCCAGGTGGTGATAGGCCAGGCTAAGCAGTCCGTGACCCGACTTGCCGATCTCACCCAGTTGACGAGCCGCGTTCACCTGATCCACGACGCCCTGCCAATCGCCTCGTTCTCGAGCCAGCCGGGCCAGCGACAGTTCGCCCGCCACATCGCTCGGGCGCTGCGCCAGGTAGGCTTTGAACATGCTTTCGGCTTCGTCCAACTCTCGGGCCCTGAGCGCCAGGTCGCCGAGACGCATGTACGCCGGAGCGTAGTTGGGGTTCAGCTTGACCGCGTGCTGGAAATGCGAGCGAGCGAGGCCCGACCGGTTGAGGTGCTGGGCCACAAGACCGGCGTGGTAGTGCCACGCATAATCGTTCTCATCAAGCTCGATCGCCCGGCGGTAAAGCGCGAGAGCCTTCTCGTGCAGCCCTTCTGCTTCGTAGACCCGTCCAAGGATCCCGTAGTTCCTGGCCGTCCTGGTGTACTTGCGAACGTTGTGCAAGGCGACGTAGAAGTTTCTAGCACTATCTTCTTCGATCTTCGTCAGGTCCGGCGGCGTAGGAATGCCCAGGGCCTCGGCCAGTCGTCGAGCCGGCCTGTCGTCCTGCCGGACGGACTCGAAAGCCGGCAGCCTGGGAAGAAGAAACCACCACCCGCGCCGATACACCTGCCAGCCCGCCACAACGCAGATGATCAGAAGGCTCAGCCCGATTCTCTGAACCCAGATGTTCTTCAGGAAGGATTCCTTGGCCCCTTTGGCTTCCGGCTCGGCTTCTCTTTGCCCCTCGATCGTCCGGGAGGAATCGTCGTCAGTCATTTCTCTTGGCTCCTCAGGCAAAGTCGGTCGTCGATCGGTTAGCGAGCGGTTGCTGAACAACCAGGACCTGGTTCACCCGCATGCCGGGGATTACCTTGACGGGCGCCTCACACGGTCGCTAAGATGATACTACTAGCTTCCAATAGGAGACAGCGGTTTGGAAGCGATGAAAAGGCGCGCCGGATTGTTCTACTGTGGCCGGATGGCTGCGCCGATAGCCTCTTGATCGACATTGCGGTGCTGAGACTTTCGGATGTGCCGGTCTACCAGGTCTCCAGCCCGCGCCCGGCTCGCTTGCGGATGGTTTTTCTAAAGTCTCGCACGAAAGGCTATCCCGGCTCTCGCCGTCTGGGGTAGCCTCAATTCTCGAAAGGGGCTAAGCGCAAATGGGCCCACGGGACTTGCGGTTGGCTCTCAACTGTTTCTTGGCGGTGGGCGTCATGGTCACGGCCGGCTGTAGCCGTGGACGCTCCAAGGCGCCGCCCACCCCCGCCAAGGATTTCAACGTCCTCATCATCACGGTGGACACGCTGCGAGCCGACCACCTCGGGTGCTACGGGCATCCGGTGGTCAAGACGCCCAACATGGATCGCCTGGCCCGGGAAGGAGTCCGGTTCGATCAGTGCACCACCTCCGCGCCCATTACGTTGCCGTCGCATTGCACCATCATGCTCGGCACGGAGCCTTACGTGCACGGCATACGGGCCAATGGCGCCCTGGCGCTCAGTGAACCCAACCTCACGCTGGCCGAGATCCTGCGCGAGCAAGGCTACCGCACGGGGGCGCACGTGGGGGCGTTTGTACTGGATAGCCGGTGGGGGTTGAATCAGGGCTTCGACGACTATCAGGGGGTGGACCTGCCGGAAACGCGGGAACTGCGCCCGGACGAAGGTGGAGGCATTGCGGGCGTGTTGCGCGGGAACGCCTTTGCCGAGCGCAAGGCAGACGAGGTCCGCGAGGAAGCGGTTGAGTGGCTGCGCGCCCATGCGACAGAGCGGTTCTTCCTCTGGGTACACTTCTTCGACCCGCACAAGGCCTATGATCCGCCGGAACCCTACAGGACGGCCTACCACGACCCCTACTCGGGCGAGATCGCCTTTACCGATGAGCAGATCGGACGTCTGATCGAGGCGCTGCAAAACCTGGGCGTGGCCGATAAGACCCTCATCGTGCTGGTGGCTGATCACGGTGAGGGCTTGGGTGAGCACGGCGAGCCCACCCATCTGAATTTCGTGAACGACACCACGTTGCGGGTGCCGCTCATCTTATGGTGCCCGGCCAGGATACCGGCTGGTGTCGTGGTGGCTGCTCAAGTGCGGACGGTCGATATCGTTCCGACCATTCTGGAGTTTCTGGGCCTGCCGCCGAAGTCCGGCGCCCAGGGTGTCAGCCTTCTGCCGCTCGTCCACGGCCAGACCGAGGATCTGGAGCTGGCGGCGTACGGGGAGACATTCGTCCCGTATTTCACGCTTAACTGCGCTCAGACCCGATGTCTGCGCACCGGCGGGTGGAAGTACATCCACCTGCCCCGGCGCGAGTTGTATCACGTCGCCGAGGATCCGAACGAACTCAACAACCTCGTGGACCGCTACCCTGATCGGGCCGACGACATGCGTGATCAGCTCTACGCCCTGCTGGCCGAAGCGCCTCCGCCGGCCCCGATAACGCAGCCGGCCGGGGGAATGGCCCCCGAGGTCATTCAACGCCTGATCGATCTCGGTTACGTCGCCCTGTCTCCTGAAACCGCGGCCGAACCCGGCACCGATGAGTTGGCGCTGTTCGAACCCAAGGGTGAGGACCCCAAAGACCACATAGAGGAAATCCAATTGCTGGGCCTTGGGATCGGCAGCGTACATGTCGGTGACTACCCGGCGGCCGAGCGATTCTTCGGCCAGCTCGTTGAACGGGGTGCCGATAGCCCCATCATCGTGAAGTGGTACGTGGAGGCTCTTACCGAGCAGGACAAGCTCGAAGAGGCCATGGAGCAGTTCAAGCGGGCGGTGGAGAAGAAGCCCGACTTTGCCGAGGCCTACAACGACTGGGGCCTGCTCCTGCATCGCAGGGGAAGGGACGAGGAGGCCGTCGAACGCTACCGGGAGGCCGTCCGCCTCAGGCCCCAAGCTCTGACTTTCCGGACCAACCTGGCCAATGCCCTGACGGACGTCGGCCAACTGGAGGAAGCGGAAAAGCAGTTTCGCCAGGTCGCTCAGGTCGATCCCCGCAACGCCGACGCACATAACGGTCTGGGCAACGTGTTTGCCGGCCGGGACCAGTTCGACGAGGCGATCGACGCCTACGAGAAAGCGATCTCGCTCGATCCGAGCCGGGCAGACTTCCATTACAACCTCGGTCGGGTCCTGTTCCTCCAGGACAAGCTGGATGACTCCGTCAGCAGCTACCGCCGCGCTCTGGAAATCAACCCTGATTACGCCAGTGCATACTGGAACCTGGGCAACACGTTTCGCAAGCAGGGCAAGCTCGACGAGGCGGTCGAGGCGTACGGGCAGGCGCTGCGTCTTGACCCGAACAGGGCGGAGCTTGCGGCGGAGCTGGGGCTGACGCTGGCGATGCAGGGCGATTTCCGTCGGGCCATCGCCGTGCTTGGCCACGTGGTCAAGCTCGCCCCGGATCAGAAGAAGGCTGCCAATAACCTGGCCTGGCTGCTGGCGACGGCCCCCGAGGCGTCGGTGCGGGACGGTGATCAGGCGGTGGAGCTGGCCGAGGCACTCGTGGCGGGAAATGAGCGCCGGCACCCCGGCATGCTGGACACGCTTGCCGCCGCCTATGCGGAGACCGGCCAGTTCGACAAGGCCGCCCGGACCGTGCAGGAGGCGATCGGGCTGGCCTCGTCGAAGAACCGCCCCGCGGCTGTGGCCGAGATGAAAGCGCGCCTCAGGCTGTATGAACAGAGGCAGCCCTATCGCGAGCGGGTGAACCGCCCCACCACAACGCGGAGCACCGCTCAGTGAGCAGCGCCCGGGCGGTCCGGCCCGGCCGGAGACATACGGCGATGCCGACTTGCGGGCAATCAGCTTCCCGGCGAATCATCCCTCTGGCCGTTTTCCCCCTCTCTTTCTTCGTTCTGTTCTATCTTCACGTCTGGTTGTGGATTGACCCGCGCCTTGTCTATCACCGGCAATGCCCGATCTTCATGTTGGGCTCGGCGTTCTTCAGGGACTTCTTGAACCGCCCGGGCGGACTGGTCGAATACCTCTGCGCGCTTCTCTCCCAGGTCTACCCGTATCCCGCGGTGGGTGCTCTGGTTATCACGACCGCCGCCGGTCTCGTTTGTCTGACCACCAGGACGTTCGTCACGAAGATGGGGGGCACCGGCGTCCACGTCGTCTATCTCCTTCTTCCGGCCATTCTTCTGCTCATGCTCCACAACGAGTACGACCATCCGCTGACCACCAGCGTGGGGCTGCTTACCGCCCTGGTGTCTGTGAACGTCCACGTACACCTGTTTGCGGATCGTGCCGCACACCGTTTTGTCACCTTCCTGATACTATCCGCGTTCTTGTACCATGCGGCCGCCGGTCCATATCTGCTCTTTGCGGTTCTCTGCGCGCTCTTCGAGTTGCTGAGCAAGGAACGGCTCTCCCTTGGTCTGTTATGTTTGCTGTCGGCCCTGGTTTTGCCCTTCGCGGCCGGCACATATATCTTCAATCTCGGTATCCTCGACGCCTATGCGCGCCTGTTGCCTTTCCATCCGGATGTTGATCCGTCAATGATGTCGATTGCTCTCTATGTCTTCTTCCCGCTGATGGCGGTCACGGTTTCGCTATGGTCACGTCCCGACCCTGACGCATCACCCGCGCCCGATAGGACCGGCCCGCCGCCGGCCACAAGCCCTCTGGGACATGACCGCCCAGCCCAACTGAAAGGCGTCGGCCAGTCGCTTGGCCTTTTCCTCATTGCCATTGGCGTCGTGTTCTTATCGTTCGATAGACAGGCCAAAACCCTGCTTCAAGTTGACTACTATGCCCGGCACAAGATGTGGCCTCAGGTCCTGCAGAAAGCCCGCCGTCTGCCCGCTGAGCAGTATACGATAACCACCTACTGGGACGTGAACCGGGCCCTGTTTCACACCGGCCGACTTGCCCGCGATATGTTCTCCTACCCCCAGGATCCGTCCGGTCTTTTGTCCAACAACTCCGAGCCGGCTATAATGAGACTGCCGCAGTTGGCCCGGCTGAACCTGGGAGGAATCTTCCTCGAACTCGGACGGGTGGCAGAGGCCGAGCACATAACGCAAGAGGCTCTGGAGAACCTGGGTGATTGGCCGCCGATCATCAGACGGCTGGTCGAGATCTACGTCGTCAAGCGGGAGGGCGATACGGCACGCATCTTCCTGAACGCGCTGAGCAAGCACCTGTTGTGGAGGGACCGGGCCCGGGACTACCGGCGCCGTCTTGAAGAAGACCCCCTGTTGGATCACGACCAGCACATCGAGCACCTGCGCTCTATCATGATCGTGATCGATCATCTGGGTCATGTCTCGATCGAGACGATGATGCAGCAGCTCCTCGAGAGGAACAAGCACAACCGGATGGCATTTGAATACCTGATGGCCTACTACCTGTTGAACCGTGAGCTCGAAGAGATCGCCCGGAACATCGGCCGCCTGGACGATTTCGACTATCCGGATATCCCGCGGCATTACGAGGAGGCGTTGTTGCTCCACATGAGGGCGGCCGGGAACCGGGACATCGACCTGCACGGCCGGCAGATCAATCCGGACACCCGGCGGCGGTTCGAGGCCTTTTTCGAGATCTACGACCGCCACCGGGGCGACAAGCAGGGGGCGCGAGACGCCCTCTTCGCCGACTTTGCCGACAGCTACCTGTTCTATAACACGTTCGGCGTCGGCGGTTACGGCAGGGAACTTCTGCAATCGCCGTCCTTCACCGGAGCGCAATGATGAAGAAGCGATACCGCTATTCACTCTTGCCAGGGGCGCTGGCGGTATTGCTGGCCGGTGCGTTCTTCGCCCTGCGCAGTGATTCGGTCGTCATCGACTCGTATACGGACGCGGGGCGCCCCCCCGCCATTCACCCCGACTACGTGGACACCGTCATCCCTCCGAACATCGCGCCCCTGAATTTCGTCGTGGACGAGCCGGGTACATACTACTGCGTCGCGATACGGGCTGCACAGGGCGGGGACATCGAGGTCTTCAGCAAGAACCCGCAGATTCGGATTCCCATCGGGCCGTGGAAGGAGCTGTTGCGGGCCAACCGCGGCGGCGAGGTCTACTTCGACGTCCACGTCAGGGCACCAAGTGGCCAGTGGTCTCGTTTCGAGCGGCTTGCCAATCGCATCGCTCCCGAGGAGATCGACAGCCACCTGGTGTACCGGATGATCAAGGTTACCAATCTTTACCGGCGCATGGACCTTTATCAGCGAAACGTCGAGGACTACGACGAGTCGCTCATTCTGGACAACCGCTGGTTCGGTGACCGCTGCTTCAATTGCCACAACTTCCTCAACAACCGTCCGGATACGATGGTCCTCCAGGTCCGCGAGACGCCGGGCCCCACTCCCGTCGGCATGCTCCTGGCTCGAAACGGGGACGTGCACAACGTGGACGTGCGGGCGGGCCCCAAGGCCAGGCCGGGCGCCTATACCTCCTGGCATCCGAGCGGGCGGATGGTTGCGTTCTCCACCAACAAGTTCAGCATGTACACCCACTCCAGCGGCTTCCTCCGAGAGGTGTACGACGCCGGCTCCGTCCTGGGGGTGTACGCAGTGGACTCGAACACCGTGAGCAGCAGCCCGGGTATCGCCAGCCCCGACCACTCGGAAACCTTTCCCTGCTTCTCGCCCGACGGCAAGTACCTGTACTTCTGCAGCACGCGGACCCGGCCACTGAAGGATTACAAGGACGTCCGGTACGACCTGATGCGAATCAGCTACGACGCCGGGAGCGACACCTGGGGCGAGCTGGAAACCGTGCTGTCGTCCGAGGAAACGGGGCTGAGCATCAGCCTGCCGAGGATCTCGCCCGACGGACGGTTCCTCGTGTGCTGCATGTCGCAGTTCGGGAACTTCGCCATCTACCAGCAGAGCAGCGACCTGTACCTGATCGATCTGGAGACCGGACAATGCCGGCCAATGGAAATCAACAGCGACCGATGCGAATCCTGGCATGCCTGGTCGAGCAACAGCCGGTGGCTCGTCTTCAGCAGCAAGAGGATCGACAACCTGTTCTCCAGGCCTTATTTCAGCTACATCGATGACCAGGGCCGGGCACACAAGCCCGTGCTGCTTCCACAGAAGGATCCGGCGTTCTACGACTCGTTTCTCAAGACGTACAACATCCCGGAACTGGTTACGGGCCCCGTCCCGATCAAGGGCAAGGAACTCGTCGCGGCCATTTATTCACGGGACAAGGCCCTTCGGGCGGCGATCGACGCTTCCGCGCGACCGCACGGCGCGCCCGGCGCTGCAGAACCCGATTCATGGCGGGCCGGTCCCCAGGAACCTGAGGCCGAGTATCCCTAGCTCATCAGCCTGGACAACGCCCGAGCGGCCCGGCCCGTCCGGAGGCAGACCTTGATGCCGACTTGTCAGCAGACCCTTCACCGGCGGGCCATCCCCTTTGCCATCCTCCCCGCCGTCTTCTTCGCCCTGTTCTATGGCTACGTCTGGCTGCGCGTTGACCCGCGCCTGGTCTATCACCAGCAATGCCCGATCTTCATGGTGGACTCGGCGTTCCTCAAGGGGTTCCTGCATCATCCGGGCGGGCTGGTCGAATACCTCTGCGCGCTGCTGTCCCAGTTCTATCCTCATCCATGGGCCGGGGCTCTGGTCATCACGTTGGCCGCAGCCCTAGTTTGTCTGGCCAGCGGGACGTTCCTCAGGCAGATGGGCGGCGTCCGCGTTCGCGTCATCCACCTGGTTCCAGCCATCCCCTTGCTCATGCTGCACAATCAGTATGACCACCCACTGACCACCAGCGTGGGGCTGTTGATCGCGCTGCTGTTTCTGAATCTCTACGTCTGCCTGTTCCTGCGTAGTGTCATTCTGCGGTTAGCCATCTTCCTGCCGCTGTCCGTCCTTGTTTACTACGTGACCGCGGGTCCATATTTGCTTTTTGTCGTTCTCTGCTCGCTGTTTGAGTTCCTGACCAAGCGGCATCGCGTGCTGGCTGCGTTCTATCTTCTGTCGGCCCTGGCCGTCCCCTATGTCGCGGCGAGGTACATCTTCGAGGTCGGCATCATCGATCCCTACACGCATTTGCTGCCATTCCATCGGGACATCGATCCATCGGCCACGTCGGTCGCCCTGTATGCCCTGTTCCCGCTTGTCGCGATCGCGGTTTCGCTACGGCGGCGTCCCGACCGGGTCGCGCCGACGGGGCCCGATACGACCACCTCTCCGGTTGCGGCGAGCCCATTGGAACACGGTCACAGAGCTCAACTCAAATGGATCTGCCAATCGGTGGCCCTGCTCGCCGTGGCCGCCGGTCTGGCTTTCCTCTCGTTCGATAGCGAATCCAAAACCGTGCTTCAGGTCGACTACTATGCCCGCCACGAGATGTGGCCGGAGGTGCTCCAGGAAGCTCGCCGCCTTGGCGCCCCGCGGTACAGGCTGACGACCCGCTGGGACGTGAACCGGGCACTGTTTCACACCGGCCGGCTCCCTTACGACATGTTCTCTTATCCCCAGGACCCCGCCGGCCTACTGTCGGGCAACTTCGAGACCGTCACGCAGAAGCTCTCACGCCCGGCGTGGGCGAACCTGGGAGAAATCTATCTCGAGCTCGGACGGGTAGCAGAGGCGCAGTTCAGGACCCATGAGGCACTGGAACACCTGGACGAGCGTCCGGAGATCGTCGAGCGGCTTCTTCTGATATACCTGGTCAAGCAACAGAGCGATCCGGCACGTATCGCCCTGAACGCACTGAGCAGGCATCTGCTGTGGAAGAACCTCGCCCGGGACTACCGACGCCGCATCGAGCAGGACCCTTTCCTCTCGCAAGACGAAGAAGTCCAGCACATACGCTGCGTCATGATCGAGGAAGACCGTCTGGGCCACGTCACGATTGAGACGATGCTACAACAGCTCTTGGAGAGGAACAAGCGCAACCGGATGGCATTTGAATACCTGATGGCCTACTACCTGTTAACCCGCCAGGTCGGGAAAGTTACACTGAATATCGGGCGTCTTGATGATTTCAGCTACCCCGGCATCCCCCGGTACTACGAGGAGGCGATACTGCTCGACACCCGGGCCACCGACGATCAGGACGTCAGCCTGCACGGCCGGCAGATCAGTCCGGACACCCGGCAGCGCTTCGAGGCGTTTTTCAAGCTCCATGACCGCTGCGGGGGGAACAAAGAGGCGGCACGAGAGGTGCTCATGGCCGACTATGGTGAAAGCTACTTCTTCTACTACATGTTCGGTGTCACCGGTTACGACCGGGCCTTCGCGCACTCCTCGCCCGCCGCGGGAGCGAGACAGTGAAGAAGCGATATCGCTATCTGTTGCTGCCGGGCGTGCTGGCGGCGGTTCTGGGCACAGGGTACTACGCCCTGCGCGACAGACCTGTTTCCATCGACACGTTCACTACTGCGGGCCGGCTTCCCGCCATTCACCCCGACTATGTGGACACCGTCGTACCCCCGAACATCGCCCCCTTGAACTTCGTCGTGGACGAGCCGGGGACACACTACTGTGTCAGAATACATGCCGCGCAGGGTGAACGCATCGAGGTATCCGGCGCAAACCCGGAGATTGAAATCCCCGCCGGTGCGTGGAGGAAACTGTTGATCGCCAATCGGGGCGGGGAGCTCTACCTCGATGTCTACGTCAAGGCGGCAAGCGGCAGGTGGACTCGATTCGACACCATCACCAATCGCGTTGCCCCTGACGAGATCGACGGCTATTTGGTATATCGGTTGATCACGCTCGCCGCCCAGTATCACGAGATGGGCATCTATCAGCGGAATCTCCAGAACTACGATGAGTCGGTCATCCTGCGCAACCACTCCTTTGGCGGCGGCTGCGTTAACTGCCACACCTTTTGTTATAACGACCCTGGCAGCATGATCCTGCACGTGCGGGAGACGCCGGGGCCCAATCGCACGCCCACGCTCTTTCTGAAGGACCACCACGTCGAAAACGTGAACACGCGGACCTCTGCCGAGGCCCGGGCGGCGGGCATCATATCCTGGCACCCGGACGGGCGGGCGGTCGCGTTTTCCACCAACATGTTCAAGCTGTACACCCACTCGAGCGGTTTCCTCAGGGAGGTCTTCGACTTCGACCCCGACCTGAGTGTGTACAGGATCGATTCGAGCACCGTGACGACCGACCCGAGCATAAGCCGTCCCGACCGCTTTGAAACGTATCCCTGCTTCTCGCCCGACGGCAGGCACCTTTACTTCTGCAGCGCCCCGAAGCTCCCGCCGGAGCGCTACAAGGAAGTGCGATGCGACCTGATGCGGATCAGCTACGACGCCCGGAGCGACATCTGGGGCAAGCCGGAGATCGTGCTGTCGGCCACCGAGACGGGGCTAAGCATCACCGAGCCGAGGATCTCGCCCGACGGAAGGTTCCTCGTGTGCTGCATGTCGCAGTACGGAACCTTCCCCCCCTACCAGGAAAGCAGTGACCTGTACCTGATCGAGCTGGAGACCGGCGGGTACCGGCCGTTGGACAGTAACAGCGATCGATCCGAATCCTGGCATTCCTGGTCGAGCAACAGCCGATGGATCGTCTTCAGCAGCAAGAGGATCGACGGCCTGTTCGCCAGACCCCATTTCAGCTACATCGATGAGAACGGACGAGCACACAAACCCGTGCTGCTGCCCCAGAAAGACCCCACGTTCTACGACTCGCTGCTGAAGACCTACAACTTGCCCGAACTCATCACCGGTCCCGTCCCGGTGACCGGGCGAGAGCTGGTCCGGGCCATCTACTCGCCGGACAAGATCATCAACGCGAAACTCGCTCCTTCCACGCAACCGCATGCTGTTCCCGGCGTCGCAGAACCCCAAGACGAATACCGCTGAATGACCGGGCGGGATTGTGCGACGACGAAGAGCCGCGGGCTCCGTACGTGGTTAGCGACCTCCGACGCGATCAGAGCCGGCCTCTGTGAGGCCGGTGTTTCCTCGGACGGGGAAACCTCGCGCCGCGAAGAAACACCGGGCTCACAGAGCCCGGCTCCGAACAGTTAACCACGCTGTACACGTACCGGGCTTCAGCCCGCGCGGCCGCTCATCCGTCGGGCTGTCCCGGGATCGTGCACGGTCATTCAGAACAACGGATACAGCCACGGGGCCAACGGCGAGGTGCTCGCGAAGAAGATCAGCGCCCCCAGTATCAACAGCATCAGGATCAGCGGGATCAGCCACCACTTCTTCTCGTGGATGATGAAGCCGAGGAACTCTCTCAAGAGCGATTGTCTGGCCATCAGTCCTCCGATCCCCCGTTCCGGGGTAACGTCACCAGGCGTTGCCGGCGTCAGTCCTCCATCAGCGACTCGGCCTCCAGGGCGACACTTCGCCTGGCACCCGCTTCGTAATCGACCGCCTCGGGTTTCTCGGTGACCACGTGCCTGCCGATCACCAGGACGTCGATGCCGGTGTTGACGAAGGTGTTATAGGCGTCCTGGGGCGAGCAGACGATCGGCTCGCCGCGGACGTTGAACGAGGTATTGATGACGACCGGGACACCGGTCAGTTCACCGAACTTCCTGATTACCCTGTAATACAACGGGTTGGTATCCTCGGTGACCGTCTGCACCCGTCCCGTCCCGTCCCGGTGGGTGACCGCGGGGATGACTGCCCGCTTGTCCAGGCGGACCTTAGGCACCAGGAGCATGAACGGTGCGTCCATTCCCCGGGGCATCTCGAAGTACTCGTGGGCCCGCTCCTTGAGGACCGCGGGGGCGAACGGGCGGAACGGCTCGCGGAACTTCACCTTGGCGTTGATGATATCCTTCATCTTCGGATCCCGCGGGTCGGCCAGCAGCGAGCGCGAGCCCAACGCCCGCGGGCCGAACTCCATCCGACCCTGGAACCAACCCACAACCTTGCCTTCGGCGATGCAGTGGGCCGTGCGGGCAACCAGCGCGTCCTCGTCCTCGATCGTCTCATAGACCGCCTCGTTGCGACGCAGCGTCTCGACAATCTCCTCGTCGCTGAACGACGGCCCGAGCAGGGCGTGTTTCATCACGTAAGTGCGGGGGTTCTTCAGGACCGAGTTGTAAATGTAAAAAGCCGTGCCCAGCGCGCCGCCGGAATCGCCCGCCGCCGGCTGAATGAAGATGTTCTTGAAACCCGACTCCTGGAGAATCCGCCAGTTGGCCACGCAGTTCAGCCCCACCCCGCCGGCCAGACACACGTTGTCCAGGCCCGACTCCCGATGGACGTGGGTGGCCATTTTCACCATGATTTCCTCGACGATCTTCTGGCCGGAGTGGGCGACATCCGCATGGAAATCATCAAGCTCGGCCTGCCGGGGCCTTTGCGGTCGGCCGAACAGCGCCTCCCACCTGCGGTTAAAGGGCCGCCTCGTCGAGTACGTGTACGCGAAGTATCTCATGTTCAAACGAAAGCTGCCGTCGTCCCGGATGTCCACGATCTCACGGAACTTGTCCACGTATCTCGGCTTGCCATACGGGGCCAGCCCCATCACCTTCCACTCGGCGTCGTTCACCCGGAACCCCAGGTAGGCGGTGATGGCACTGAACAACAATCCGACCGAGTGAGGAAACCGGATCTCCTTGCGGATATCGATGTCAATACCCCGACCCACGCCCCAGCCGGTCGTGGTCCATTCTCCCACCCCGTCGGCGGTGATCACCGCCGCCTCGTCGAACCCCGAAACCAGAAACGCGCTGGCTGCATGGGCGAGATGGTGCTGGCAGTACAGGATGTCCTTGTCCGTGCCCAGCACCTCCTGGATGGTGCGACCGATGCGCAGCTTGGTGAGCATCCAGAGCGGCATGCTCTTGACCCAGAAACTGTACGTGCGGGGCCAGCCGGTGAGGATCGTCTCCAGAATGCGATCGAACTTGACCAGAGGCTTCTCATAGAAGCCGATGTAGTCCACGTCGTCGATGGTTACATCCGCCTCTTTCAGGCAGTACTGGATCGCTTGCTCGGGGAAGTCGCTGTAATGCTTCTTGCGATTGAATCGCTCCTCCTCCGCGGCAGCGACCAGCTCACCGTCCCGCACGAGAGCGGCACCAGCATCATGGTAGTAGCACGATATGCCCAGGACGATCACTTTTGCCAAGCCTCCCCGGGGCCTTCGCGGCCACTACCGGTTCCCTCGTTTCGCGAGCCGGCTCGTCTCCGAGCGTGCGTGTTTAGCGTCCCGATGGAGCCCACTCGCTTGCGCTCGGGGCTCTGACTCGCCAGCGCGTTCGTCCTGATCAGAGCCCAGAGCGCCAGCGACGGGGTTCTGTGCCATCCCGCCCCAGGAGACGCTATACATGTACCTCCGAGCCGGTTTCCTATCCGGGCGGAACACCGACCGGCTCGTCGCATGCACGCCGGGAAAGTCGCACCGATGGAATCACTTCCATGAGACGCCATATCAGAACTGCCTCATTGTCCGCTCGATCGTCGGTTCGTGCGGCTCGTGATCCTCCCAGTAGCTTCCGGTCTCCTGGAGCTTGAGTCTCAGCGGGTCTTTGAGACGGATCAGTGCGAACACCGGAAGGAACAGGAAGAACATCGCGGACAGCAGGATGAACGTCATGACCGTGCCGATGTACTTTGCCAGCGTCATCCAGACGATGTACAGGGCCCGGCCCGAAGCGTGCGACGCGGCGCATAGCAAGGTCAGACTCGGGCCGGCGACCCAGAGTACCAGCGCCGCCGTGTGCCGGCCGGTACCCTTCCATCCCCAGCCCGACGCGGGCCGCCAGCCGGCCTCGGGCAAGAGGCCCCAATACCAGAGAACCGCACCCACAACCGCACAGCCGCCCAGCATGGTCAGACCGAACGCCCGCACCTCCGAGATAGACGGATTCCTGTTAACCGGTATCATCGCACCGAAATCCTCTGAGGCACCTTACCGGACAAATGGCCCTCGCTGGTTGAGTCTCGGGCAACGTCGTCCCACCTTTCCCAACCCTGCCCGGGACCCGTATTATATCGGAAACCCGCCCTGTTCAATCGAGCAGCCCGGTATGTCCGATACTCGATAGAAGGAACAATGGCCCAAGGCCGCCGATCGCCCGGTGCCATGAACGAAGCGGATCTCGAAAAGCACGATACGAGCGCCACCGGCAGTGACGCCGCTGATAGCACGCCCGGGTCCGGGAGGCGAAAGCCCCGGTGGTGGCATAAGCTGCTGCTGGTAGGCTTTTCGTTCTTCATACTGGTCATCGCCGAGCTGCTGCTTCATCTCTTCGGCTACGGGCCTGACGTTGATTTCGTCGTGACCCGGCTCGATAAGGGCGATACCCGGATCATGGGCATCAACCCGGAGGCTTACCGGCGATTCCACTTCAGGCCTCTTGCTCTGCGGAGTACACGGTTCGCCCCGTGGCGGGAGTTCGTGAATCCGAAACCTCACCGGGGGTTCCGCATCTTCTTCCTCGGGGGCAGCAGCGTGGAGGGCTACCCGCATGCACCGAACGGGGCGGCCCCGGCGTTTCTGGAGCTGACGCTTCAATCGGCCTGGCCGGACAAGCGGGTCGAAGTGATCAACTGCGGGGTCACCGCCATCAACAGCTTCAGCCTGCGGGAATGGGTCCTGGAGGTCCTGGAACACGAGCCCGACCTGCTCGTCATCTACGCCGGCCACAACGAGTTCTACGGCGCTTACGGCCCCGGCTCGTTGAGCAATATGGGCACAAGCCGCCGGGTGATCCTTTTCAACATCGCCTTGCGCGACCTGAAGATCGCCTGCGTGCTCGAGGGCCTGATCAGCCGGTTCCGAAGTCCCCCCGAACGGCCCCACGGGTCCCTGATGGAGCAACTTGCGAAAGATCGGCTCATCCGCTTCAACAGCCCCACGTACACGGCATGCCGGGACAATTATCGGGCGAACCTCGAGGACATGATCCGGTCGGCTCAAGACGCGAACGTCCCCGTCGTGCTCTGTGGGCTCGTCAGCAACGAACGCGACCTGGTCCCCATGTTCTCGGCGCATAAGGTCGGCCTGACCGACGAGCAGAAGCGCCTCTGGCGGGAGCGATTCGATCACGGGATGCAGGCGCTCGAGCAGTCAGAGTGGGAGCGGGCTTTGCGCGGTTTTCAGGCCGCCGCCGAAACCGATGATACGTATGCCGAGCTGACGTACCGGTGTGCCCAGTGCCGGGAGAACCTCGGGGCGATCGACGAAGCCCGGCGGCTCTATCGCCGGGCCCGCGATTGGGACGCCCTGCGGTTCCGCGCGTCCGCCGAGTTCAGTGAAGTCATTCGCAACGTGGCCCGAAACCATCAGGTGATATATGTAGACGTGCCGGCGGCTTTCGAGGCCGCCAGTCCACGCGGACTGATCGGCTGGAATCTCATGACCGATCATCTCCACCCGACCGTCCGGGGATACTACCTGTTGGCAAAGGCCGTTTGCGAATCGTTATCCCGGCCCGGGCAGCCCTGGCCGGCCGTTGAGCTCTCGTTGATCCCCGCCTATGAAGACGCGGCCCGGCGTCTGGGCAACGACGAAATGAGCGAAATGATCTCGAAGATCACCGTCTACACCCTGACCGAAGGTTTCCCCTACGCCGGCACACCGAACGCGACGCTGCGCGACCGGCTGGAGAAGGAAATCCTGCAATGGCAGACAAGCCTGAAGGGCCCGCCGGCCAGTGGCCATCAAGCCTGGGCGGCAGACCGGAGCAGCGACCCCCTGCATTACCACGTCGCCGCGGCGTATCTCAGAAGTGGCGACGCCCGGGAAGCACTGGAGTACTTCCGCCGCGCCGATCTACAAAGTGAGCCGCACAGCCCGCCTTCGGCCCGGGCGAAGCTCGGAATCGCCCGTTGCCTCCTGAAGACCGCCGGAGACAAAGCAGAAAAGGCCGACGCGCGGGCATACGCGCAGGAAGTACGGGGGTACATCAACGACTGTCTGCTGATTCACCCGGGTCGCCCCGACGACTTCTCTAAGCTGGCGACGGAGCTCGACGAACTGACGCGGTGAGAGTACGTGTTTAACGACCTCCGACGCGATCAGGGCCGGTTCCGACACGGTCAGAGCCGATTCCGACGCGATCAGAGCCGGCCTCTGTGAGGCCGGTGTTTCCTCGGACGAGTAAGGCCCCACGCCGCGAAGGGGCACCGGGCTCGCAGAGCCCGGCTCGGAGCCGTTGCCCACGCTAAACACGTACCGGTGAGAATCACCGCAGGCGAGCGCCGTGACAAATCGCGAGAACGACTGCCGGCCACTTTGGCCCCACGCTACGGACAACTCACCGAGTTGCCGTTCCTGCTCTTGGCCAGGGCCATGTCGATCAGGTCGAGATGGCTGTCCAGGTTCAAATCAAAACGCGCGGTCGCGGCGTCGAGCGGCTCGCCGTTCCTGCTCTTGACCTGGGCCATGTCGATCAGGTCGGCTTCGCCGTCCTCGTTCACGTCGGCGAGCAGAGACCGGATGTGCACGTTGTTGTCGCCCGACAGCAGGTGGCCGTCCAAGTCGATGATCCCCGTGATCGTGATCGCCAGGCACATCGCGTCCGGCACGTCGCTCAACTCAATGGTCATCTCGTTCCCGTCGATCGACACGGCATCCAAGGTGCCCGTGGACAGGTTAACCTCCGTTTCATCCGGCACCCCGTCGGCGGCAACGACCGGCTCGCTGAACGTGAGGATCACCTCTGTCGGCCCACCCGTGCGGCACTCGACGCCGGCTGCTGATGGCGGGGCCAATGGCAAATCGACGTCGAGATCGCCCGCGGGCCCGTGCGCTTTGCGCGAGGCGGCGGAGACCAGCATCGGCGGCGTGATCTCCTCGATGCTCCAGTCGTCCAGGTGCAGGGATTTGATGCCCCAGTCGCTGCCGCTGAATTCCCAGTATGCGATGACGGTGATCACGTTCTGCGTCGGGGTCACATCGCCTTGCAGCGGTATCCATCCGGTCGCGGGTTGACCGTCGAGATGAGCGTAGAGGTCGCTGTTGTTGACGATGTTGGCTCCGTTGTTCAAGCAGTTGATCGGCGTGCTGTCGCCGTCGCGGATGCGAAGCTCCATTAAGTCGTCGGTGTAGCCCGTATCGTCGGTCAGGGTTCCCCAGCAGCGGACGCGGTACGGGCGTCCCGGCGTAACGGGCACTTCCTGGAAGATCGCCCCCGCGCCGAGGCTGTCGCCGGGACGATCGGATGACATACCGGCACTGTTGTCGCCGTCGTGGAAACGGGGGTCGGGCGGATGGGTGCCGGGGTTGTGCTTGATCGACGACTCGCCGGCCAGGCAGCTTGACCAGCCGTTGAGAAAGCCAAACGGGTCTTCATACGACGGATTGACGATCTCGGTGACGAGGCCGACCCGGATGTAGTCCGGCTTCTCCTCGGTAAACGACCCGTTGTCGCCGGTCACCGTCAGGCGCACCGTGTAGATGCCGTCGTTGGGGTAAGTGTGCCAGGGGTGCTGGTCCGGGCTGGTCTGGTTGTCGCCGAACTCCCACAGCCAGGAACACGCCCCATTCACACACGACGTATCGGTGAACTGGACAGTCAGGGGCGCGGGGCCGCGAGTTACGTCCGCGAGGAAATCCACCTCGTCCGGGAACGTCTTGTCGAAATCCCTGAAGGCATAGAAGCCGGCCCGGGGATTGAACCACGGATCGGTCAGGCCGAAGCAGCAAAACGACGTCCAGTCGTTGAGCACCAGGTACTTCGCGAAGAACAGGTAGTCGTATTCGGGTTTCTTCAGCTCGGTAAGGACTTCGACAAGGTCGTCGGCCTTGCGGTTCTCGTCGGTGGTGCTCCAGCCGTACTCGGTGATCCATATCTTCTTGTGGGCGTCGCCATTGTTGACCATGACGCCGCGGACCTGGGTCAGATCGCTGTAGTCGATCCCTTCGCCGCCGGTGCCCGGCCCGCCGGTCCCGCCGTAGGCGTAGGGATGGATGGAGACGGCGTCAAAGGCGGTCTGCCCGGCCAGTTCGTTGTACATGCACTGGACGTAACCGGCAGGGTCACCGTCAAACCCGCCGGTGGACACCAAGCAGCCGGGGTTGCCGGCCTTGAGCGCGTCATAACAGCGCCGCTGCCAGAGGGTGAACAGCGAGCAGTCATCGCCGTTGTGGCAGCCATCGTTGATCCAGCCGCATCCGCTGGGCTCGTTCCAGAACTGGTAGTAGGTCACGCGGCCGGCGTACCGGGCGGCCAGGGCGGCGTGGAAGTCGTGGAACTGGGTGACGTGGTTCTCGCTCGGGGGCGTGCGATGGGCGGGCAGATTGGGATAAAGCTTGGCCCAGTCCGGCGTGGTACCGACGAATGCGAACATCTCAAGCCCGCGGGCCTCGGCCGCATCGACCTGGTGATCGGCGTAGGAGAAGTCGATGGTGCCCTCGGTCTGCTCCATGGCCGCCCAGGGGAAATCGACCCAGAGAGCGGTCGCTCCCATCTCGACCATCTTGTCCATCGCTTGCTCGTCGTAGCTCCAGGGCTGGTCGGCCCACTTGGCCAGGTAGTGGCCCATGCCGAAGACGTACGGCCGGCATTCGGCCCTGGCGCCCCCAGCGGGCGTCAGAATGATCGTCACCGCCGCCAATGCGCCAGATATGGCGAAAAGGCGCCCGAGTCCCGGTTCTTTCATGATGAATAACTCCGCGAGGTCAGGGGAGCGTTGCGGCCGGGTCGCCCTGAGCCATGGTTCGCCGACCGGCGACCGCCGCACGGTTCAACCAGTTCATTATAGGGTGGTAATGGCCTGAACCGAAGCAGAATCGCCGTATGGGCCGGGGCGTACGGCCCGCCGGCGTTCCCGGAGCCGCCCCCGGGGCCGCCGGGGTACATGACAGTTCCGGCGGGGACCTTCGGGCGTGCAGCGGGGCGGCACCTCGCTTTTCCGAACCCCGACCGTCAGGGAGGGGAGTATCTGCGGATGCGCCAGGGCCGCCTCCTCATGGACGCGCTGCGGAGAGGGGTCCGCTTCCTTACGGTCGCGGTTCGGAAACACCTGGGGGGCGGCGCTTTCCGACGAGCCGCCCAGAGTGTCATGGACCCGGGGCCGCCGAGCCGCGAAACCCTCGCGTTGACGGAGGTGCGAGATGGCCTATAATCACCGCCTGATCGAGTGGGATCCATGCCAAAACCTCGCCCGCATGAGTTGTCCGCGGTGACATCCCTGATCGGAGGTTACGAGTGAAACCGTGCTCGTTGGACGTGGTGTTCTCCATAGCGATGCGCCCGGTCGCCATCGGGGCGCTGGTGCTCGTGTTGGCCCGGGGGACGGCATCGGCCCAGGATGTCCCGGACGAGGCTGTCAAGCCTGCCGATGCAACCGAGTCGGGCGAGGCGGGCGGGCCCGACGATTCGGACGACGCCGCCTCGCTGGAGTCTCAATTCGCCAACTACCTGCACTTTGCCCTGGTGGGCCGATTTGACGTAGCCGACCGGGTATACGGCGAGCCGCTGATCAGTCGTCCGGAGTTGAATCCGCTGACCGATGAGGCAGCGACGGCACTGGTTGCCCTGTCGGAGAAGCACGAGGACAGCATCGAGACACTGCTGCTGATCATCAACAACAGCACGATCGGTGACAACGCCAAGAAGATGCTGGCCCTGATTCGCAAGGCCCACAAGCGCAAGCGCATGAACCCCTCGCGGATCAAGTCGAACATCCGACTTCTTACCGGCAGCCCGATGCAGCGAGCGGTTGGCCTGGAGCGGCTGATCGAGTCGGGCGAATATGCCGTCCCGTGGATGCTGGGCACGGTGGCGGACCCCGGTCAGGAGCAGTTGCGGCCATTCGTGCTTCAGGCGTTGCCGCAGTTGGGCCGCAGCGCGGTCAACCCGCTGCTGGCCGCACTGGGGGTGGAAGATGAGCCGACCCTGCATTGCGTGATCGATGCTCTGGGTAAGATCGGCTACCAGCAGGCCCTGCCTTACCTGCAACGGCTGGCCACCGACGACAAGGTCGGGGCATCGGTCCGCGAGTCCGCCGCCGCGGCCATCGCGGGAATCGAGGCCGACGATCCGGCGGCCAAGGAGAAGCCCGCCACCGAGTTGTTCCACGACCTGGCCGAGCACTACTACTACTACGCGAATGCCGATTCGCTTCGCCCCGATCCGCGCGAGGATTCGGCAAATGTCTGGAACGTCCGCAAAGACGCACTGGCGGGCGAGGACCCGGTGGAGCCGGTGGCGGTACCTCGTGATATCTACAACCTGGTCATGTGCATGCGGTGCAGCCAGGAGTCGTTGAGACTCAATCCGGATCAGCCGGGCGTGGTGGCGTTGTGGCTGGCGGCCAACTTCCGCCGCGAGGCGCGTCTGGGCTTGGATGTCCAGTCGGAAGAGACGGTCGAGGCACGGGCCCTGGACCCCAGCCGGCCGGAGATCTTCCCGCGGAGCATCTACTTCGCCCGCAGTGCCGGCCCGACCTGCTGCCAGATCGCGCTGAGCCGAGCGATCAAGGATCGCGATCGGGAGGTCGCTCTGGGAGCGATCGCCGCTTTGAACGTGACCGCCGGACCCCGGGCCCTGGTTGACCCGCAGGACCCCGGCGGCACGAGTCTGGCCCGGGCGCTGTTCTTCCCTGATCTGCTGGTCCGGCTCAAGGCAGCCCTGGCCCTGGGGCGGGCGATGCCGAAAACCGCATTCCAAGGCTCCGGCGAAGTCGTGCCCGTGCTGGCATCGGCCCTGGCCCCCACGGACAAGAACTTCTATTTGGTGGTTGATCCGGATGAGTCCTCGCGCCAGCAGCTAGAGGCGGGGCTCCAGCGGACCGGCGCGGTGGTGGTAGCGGCGGATCGACTGACGCCGGCCCTGCGCCGCGCTCACCAGGAATTGACCCACCTGGACGGGGTCTTTCTGGCCGACGACATGGAGCGGCCAACACCGATCGAGGCGATCCGAGAGCTGGCCCGGGACGATCGGTTCGCCCTGGCCCCGATCGTGATACTGCTAAAAGGCGACACCCTGATCCTCGATAGGGTAAACGCGGTGGACGACCGGGTCGGGGGCGAGCTGCTCGACCTGGCTGCGGACGGAAGCGTCGTCGTCGATTCGGGGTTGGTGGACCGGCTGCTGGAGAAGAAGGATCGGGTCGCGGGCAAGTTCGGCCACCGCGCGTTGTCGCCGGAGATGAGACTGTCACTGGCCTTGGAGGCGGCGCAAACGCTACAGGCGATCGCGGCGAGCGACTCGCAGGTGCTCGACGTCACCGTGGCGGAGAAAACACTGATCGATGCCCTGACCACGCACGAGTCCGAAGAACTGCGGGTGGCGGCGGCGGCGGCCTTGTCGTGGCTGGACAGCGAATCGGCCCAACAGGCCATCGCGGTGGTCGCCTTGGGCGTCGACGAAACGGAGTCGCTGCGCATGCCGGCGTTTGCGTCACTGGCGGGTGCCGCCCGCCGGTTCGGATCGCATCTGGATGAGAGAATGACCGACCGTCTGATCAAACAGGCGTTCGACGAACCCAACCTCGCCCTGCGGACCGCGGCCAGCCAGGCCCTTGGCGCGTTGAACCTCCCCGAACGCCGGGCGGCCGACATCATCGTGGGCCAGGCGAAGGAGTAAGGGGCCGGGCAAGGGTGTTTGCGGCAATGAATTGCCGCGGTCCTTGAATCACTGCGGTCTTTGAATTGCCGCGGCGGACTGGCAAGGACCGAGCGGGAACCTGCCAAGGACCGAGGCAACTTGTTGCCGCCCCATGCCGGCTCGGGCAACGCCGGCGGCTATACCGGCGATGCACTGGGCTCGACGAGCTTTTCCCGCAGTCCATTGGCGATCATCTCGTACACGTGGGACGGGATCACGTCGATTCGAAGCAGCTCGGCGAACTCCTCAATCCGCGGCTCGATCTCCTCGAGGCACCGGGCCAATACGGAGGGCTCAAGGTTCAACTCGCGCACTACCTGGCGACAGTTTTCCACCGCCGCTTCGAGCTCGGCCGGGCCCTCACACAAGTGCTTGCCAATCCGGTCGGCGCCCCCGACGATGTGGGACAGGACGGGCCCGTCCTCTTGGCGAAGCTCCCAGGGGTGCCCCCGCACCGCCTCGCACACCACCTCGGGCAGTTGCCAGTGTTCGAGCACAACGGCGGAGACCTCTGCATGCGTGGTGCCGAGCAACACCTCCTCCGCCGAGGACAGGTCCGCGTTCCCGCCGGGCTGGTACTGTTCAGCAATGGGCTGATACTGGTCCGGCAGCGCGTCGTCGAGAATCATCACCCCGATATCGGCCAGCAGACCGGAGATAAAGGCTTCTTCGCGATGATCCGGGGCCAGCGCCTCGGCCAGCCGGGCGGCCAGCACCGCCGTCGCCAAGGACCGTCTCCAGTAGTAACCCGGGTCGATATGCGAGCAACCCTTCTGGTTGATACTGTCCACGATGTAGCGACCGAGCACGAGCGATCGGACCCGCTTGATCCCCAGTAAGGCCAGGGCCTGAGACAGCGCGGTGACCCGGCGCGTGACGCCGAACAACGCCGAGTTTGCCAGACGAAGGATCTCGCCGGCTGTTCCCGCGTCGGTGGAGAGCACTTCGACCACCTCCCGATAGTCGAAGTCGGGCTCCTGGGCGATTTCCAGGAATCGGGTGGCGACCTGAGGCATTGACGGGATCGCCGCCGACCGCTTCAGCAGATCAAGCACGGCCGTGTCCATGCGCAAACTCCTTGGGCGCGCCGACCGGGGCTGACCGGTCAACACCAACGGATCAGCGCTCGGGTGACTTCGCCGTCTCCTGGATCGGACCAATGGCGGACCGGCCTTAGCTCGGGTTCAGTGGTGTTGGCCCGAATCGCCCACGGCAGTCGCAAACGTGCGGCTCAGCCAGTTCGGCATTCGTGGCCGGGGGGCCTGGGTGGCCTCCCTCTTCCCGGGTCCGAGAATATCGGAATGGCCGGAGCCAAGTGCAGCCTCGTTTCCAGGAGCCGGCGGAGTCAGGTTGGCTTTTATCGCACCTCGCTTGCAGAACGATCCGATTGAAGAACTGGGAACGCGAATGTCTGCACGTGAACGGGGGGCAGCGGTGACGATGGAGTTTCGCGTCAATACCACTGTTGTCGTGGATCAGGTCGGCAACGCCCTGGCGATCAAGACCCCGGTGCCGATCCAGCTCGTCTATCGGAGCGGGCAGTGGAAGGCCCGGTGCGAGGCTCCTCCCATCGCGACTCCCAGCTTCGACAGCATGGAGCAGGCGATCATCGCCGGGGCCAGCGAGGTGGCGGCGGAGATCCAGGCCGCGGTCGATGACCGCCCCGTGATCGCCGGCAGGATCACGCCCGCCAACATCCCCGACGGGATGTTCTGAACCATACCCGAGATTTGGTCAGGGCCCCGCTCTGACCGTACCGGTGATGGGCTGCTGCGGGGCCATGGCGAAGATTTCCACCCGGCGGTTGGCCTGTCGCGCCTGCCCCGAGGCATTGTCAGCGACGGGCCGATCCTCGCCCCAACCGCAGGCGGCCACGTACTGCATGACCCCCTTACCTTTGAGGTGTCGCAGCACCGACAGGGCCCGCTGGCAACTCAGCTCGTAGTTGTCTTTCCAGCCGCTCACGCGAATGGGCTCATTGTCGGTATGGCCAAAGACGTAGACGTCGTGACCAGGGAACTGCTCGTTGATCGCGCGGGCCACCTCGTCCAGCGTCTGCTTGCCCGTCGGCTTGATGACCGCCTTGCCCGAGCCGAACAGGACCGTGCCTTCGATGCTGATCATGGCTCCACCGGGAACACTCTCCCAGCCGGCAGCAGGCTCGGAAGTGCCGCGAGCGGCCAACTCCGCTTTGAGCCGATCGCGCTCCGTCCGCAGAGCCAGTGCCTGATCCTCTGCCGTCATCCGGTCCTGCTCGGCCTGATCGAGGAGATCCTCGAGATCCCGGATGCGATCGGCGGCAGACTGAGCGGCCTGGTCGTCGCCGGCCATGTCCTTGTTCGGATCCTGGCAGCCGACGAGGCCGATCAGCAAGCTCAACAACAACAGTGGGGGGGTACTTCGGGTGAGTCGCGACATGGCATTCCTCCTTAGGGTTGAATGGCCTGCACGTAAACGTTAACCGCTGCCGCCTTGCCCGCGGGCGGCGCGCCGCCGTTGCCTGGGGGATCAGGTTTCCTCCGTGATCGAACGGCGGACCTTCTCATCGATTCTTTTTTCGCGTTCGGCCAACTCTTGAGCTAGCCGGCGCTGCTCGTCGAGCTTGAGCTCCTTCCTCCTCAATTGGCGCACTTCCCGGACTTCTCGTATGACCTTGAATACCTTGCTGACACCCCACCAACCGACGATCGACGACACCGACGTGACCAGGATCAGCCAGACCACGTTGACGTCCTGGTACCGCCGAAAGAACCAGAAGGCGGCGGTGTTGCCCCGGTTCATCAGGACAACCAGCAACACAATCGCGACGACCGCGACAATCGCGATAAGCTTAAGATAAACCTTCACACGCCTCAGGGCAAGAGCCATCTTTCGTTTTTCCTCGCCAACCGTTCGATTTTCGATCGCCGCTCGTATGACCCGTGACGCCCGGCCGATCACGACGGCCAGGGCCTCTCGAACAGCCAGCGCAGATGAAGATACAGCAGAATGCGATCCTGAAACACCCCGGCCAGCAGGAACGCCAGGGCGAGCCAGGGACCATAGGGCAATGCCCGGCTCTGCCGCCGGAGGTGGATTACGACGATCGCCAGCAGGGCGAGCGGGGCGGCCAGGAAGAACCCGAGGAACGCGACCGGCCAGCCGGCCACCGCGCCGGCGGCGGCCAGTATGTGCACGTCCCCCATGCCCAGGGCCTCCTTCCCGAACAGCAAAGTGAACCCTATCCGGGCCAGCCAGCCGATCGCGCCGCCGATGACAAAGCCGGTCACCGCGGTGGCCAGTCCCCACGTCGGCCGCCAGTCGCCGAGGGGGTTCCAATACAGAACGCGACCCACGAACTGCTCCCTGCCGCCCATCCCGCCAGGAGGCCCCAGCGCGACCAGGACCGCGACCGCCAACAGGATCGCCGGCGTTAGTAACTTTAGTTCCCACAAGGCGTTGCGCCGCGCGTCGCCGGCTTCCTCACGAATCGCCTCGACGATGTCGGAGTCCGCCTCAGGCTGAGGGTAACTGGCCGCCAGAGCGAGAAGCAGGAACAGGCCCCCAAACCCGAGGCCCAGCCGGACCGCCCCCACGCCGGACGACGGGGCGGGCGGTTGGTGCTCCGGGAGACGGCCGGACATCTGCCGCGACAGACTGCTCGGCAGCGCCTGCTCACCTGCCACATTCATCGCCACCAGATAGGCGACCACCAGTCCGACCGGCACGATCAGCCAGGCCCAGCGCCACGGTCCGGCGGCAGCGTCGGCAGGTGTTGACAATGGCTCGGCGGGTGGTTCTTCAGCAGGCGGCTCGTCTTCCGGCTCGGGCTGGCCGGAGCGTCGCAGGCAAATCAAACCGCCGATCGCCAGGCCCACCGTAGCGGCCACGGCCCAGGCCGCCTGCACCTCGCTGGGACGAATCCAACCGGCACTGCTCCGCGGCGTCCACAGCATGTGGGCAACCAGGCCCGCACCCGCCACGACCCAGGTTACCCGGATGTCCACCAGGTAGGCTTCGAGGTCCATCACCGCCAGGGCGATCAGGCCCGCCCAGAGAACCCAGTGCCCGATCAGCATGGGCCAATCGACGGCTAACCCGCCGCCCATGCCGGCCCGCTGGCGGGCTACGAAGAACGCATCGTAGGTCAGCAGGAAAACCATTGCCGTCGCCAGCTCGACCAGGGGATATTGGAGTGAGATCGGGGCTCGACACCGGCGGCAACGCCCCCCCAGCACCAGGTAGCTCACCACCGGCAGGTTGTCATACCATGCAATCGGTGCCTCGCACGCCGGGCAGAAGGATCGCGACGGGCGGCGAATCGACAGATTGCGAGGCCACCGGAAGATCACCACGTTCAGGAAGCTGCCGATGCACCCACCGACAGCCAGAGCCAGGATCGAGAAGTAAACGTGACTCACCGAGGCGACCTCGTCCGGCGCCAGGAATCAGACCGCAAGCGGGCACACCACGACCGGTGGCTGTAAGCAGAAGGACTTGAAACCGCCGATGAACGCCGATGAACGCCGATGATGAGAAAAGCACCTTGGGACGAAAACACAATTGCCTCGACTCTTAATTCATCGTTCATCATTCATAAGTGAGCACGCTGTGTATGTCCCATTTCGTCAGCTTATCCCGGCCCCTGAGACCCGCGAGTTCGATCAGGAACGCGACGCTGATGATCTCGCCGCCGATCTGCTCGACCAGCTCGCAGCAGGCCCGCATCGTGCCGCCGGTAGCCAGCAGGTCATCGACCATCAGCACCCGCTCGCCCGGGCAGACCGCGTCGGCGTGGATCTCCAGCGTGTCGGTTCCGTATTCGAGTTCGTAGGTCAGGCTTCGCTTCTCAGCCGGCAGCTTGCCCGGCTTGCGGATCGGGACGAAGCCGGCCGAGAGATTCCGGGCCACCGCGGTGCCGAAGATGAACCCCCGCGACTCCGCCCCCACCACCACGTCGATGTGCTGGTCGCGGTAGGGCTGGGTGAGGAACTCGACCGCCAGCGACAAGCCCGCCGGGGACTTGAGCAGCGGCGTGATGTCCCTGAAGAGCACGCCCGGCTTGGGGAAGTCCGGGACGTCCCGGATCAGGTGGCAAAGCTCCAGAGCGCCGGGAATCGACGTGCATGCCGCCATTCATGACCTCCTGAACGGTAGTGACGCCGTGATCTTAGCAGAAACACCCCGAGAGCGGGAGACAAGGAGAGGCGGAGACTGCCGGCGGCGATCGAGCCTGGTCGCGGCGTTTATCGGCGACCGTTGCGGTGGCCCACGGTGCGGGTCCGAGGGGTCAGCTCACCTCATTATGGGCAGGTTACCGCCCCACCGTTCAGGCTCTTGATCAGCGCCATGTCGATCAGGTCGATGCTGCCATCAAGGTTCACGTCAAACCGCACGTCAGCCCCAAAAAGCGCCGAGC
>CAZOIA010000052.1:0-29514 GCA_964579675.1 uncultured Planctomycetales bacterium
GGCGGGACGGCGATCGGGAATCGGATCCGCGACGTATTGCTCAAGCACGATCTGTCGGAGATGGACGTGCGGTGCGAGACGTTCCTGTTCATGGCGTCGCGGGCCCAGTTGGTAGCCGAGGTGGTTACCCCGGCGATCGAAGCCGGGAAGGTGGTTCTGTGCGACCGGTTCATCTCGGCGACCTGCGCGTATCAGGGGGCGGCGGGTTATGACGCCAGAAAGATCATCGAACTGGGCCGGTTCGCCGTGGGCGACACCTGGCCGGAGCTGACGTTCATCATTGACGTGCCGGTTGAGGAGGGGTTCCGACGCACGGGACGCAAGCGCCACCACGCGGGCCTACATCGAAAGCGCCACGACGGCAACCAGGGGCTGCTCCTGCCCGACATTGAGCACGATGCCATGGAGGCCCGCCCGATTGACTACCACCGCAACGTCCGGCAACTGTTCCTGAATCTGCCTGAGGAGTACCCGGGCCGGGTGGAAGTAATCGATGGCATCGGTACCCCCCAAGAGGTCCACGCCCGCGTCCTGGAGACCTTGAAGCATGTCGATCTTTGACGTTCAGCACCAGCCGCGGGCCCACCGGATCATTCAGCGTGCCCTGTCGTGCGAGCGCATGCCGCATGCCTACCTGTTCGCGGGGCCTGAGGGCGTTGGCAAGGAGATGCTGGCCCACGCACTGGCGCAGACGCTGCTGTGCGAATCGCCGGTCCGCCGGGCCATGCCGGAGACAATCGCCGAGGCGGTGCCGGGCGGGCAAGGTGCGGACGCCTGCGGCGAATGTCAGGACTGCCGGCTCGTCGGCGCGGGCACCCATCCGGACCTGTTTCTCATTTATCGACAACTGAACAGGCAACACCCGGACGCCGCCGTTCGCAAGCAGAAGGCCCTGGTGCTGGGGGTGGAGGTGATCCGGCATTTCCTCATCGATCGGGTGGGCACGCGCCCGAGCCGGCGACGGGCGAAGGTCTTTATCGTTCGCGAGGCGGAGCGGTTGAACGAGTCGGCTCAGAACAGCCTGCTCAAGACGCTCGAAGAGCCGCCGGACGCCACCTTCATCATCCTGCTGACCCATGCGATGGACCGGATGCTCCCGACCACGCGATCGCGATGCCAGCAGGTCGTGTTTCAGTCGTTGCCGGACGATTACGTCGCGGATCGCCTGAGGGTGCTTCGCCGCGACGCCGAGGCGCCGGAGGTGACCTACATCGCACGGCACGCCGGTGGGTGTCTCGGAGCGGCCCTGCGGCAGATCGACGACGGTCTTTACGCGCTCAAGCGGACCTGGGGCGATCGTCTGGCGGGACTTTTCGGCGCCGCCGGCGGCCACGATCGCGAATCCGCAAGCGGCCGGGCTACCGCATCCGCTCGGCGTCCTGATCCCCAAGCCGCCCGCGGCCCGGCGCCCCATGAATTGGCCAGACCTTTCACCGATGACGCCAAGACCCTGGGCAATTGCGTCATCGGTCGCGACCCGGAGGTTTCTCAGACTGATGCGACACGAGTTGGTCTGCAATCGCTTCTGGCGGTGCTCGCCGATTTTTATCTCGATGCCTTGCGCCAGGTCAACGACGCTCAATTGCCGCAAATCAACGCAGACCAGCCAGAGGTGATCGATCAACTGGCCCAGACTCACACCACCGCTTCCCTCGTGTCCGCCCTCAAGCATCTGTCAGACGCGGAGACAAACCTGGCGCGGAACGCGCACATCGAACTGACGCTGGAGACGTTGTTCATCCGGCTTGCCCAATCCACCGACAGGCCGTTAAGGCGTGGAGAACATGACTTGTACGCAGCCAGGAGTAAATAATGGCGATTCAGTGGCCGAGGAAGTTGTACATCGACGGACAGTGGACGTCGTCCAGCAGCGGCAGGACGCTGCCCATCGTGAATCCCGCCAGCGGCGAGCAACTTGCCGAGGTGGCACTGGCCGAGGCCGCCGATGTGGACCGGGCGGTAGGTGCGGCCCGAAAGGCCTTCGATCACGGCCCGTGGCCGCGGCTGGATCCGCTCGAACGCGGTCGGTACCTCTTCAAGATCGCTGAAGCCATACGTGAGCGACTCGACGACCTCGCCATGACCGACACGCTGAATATCGGCAAGCCCATCCGCGACACCAGGGGATTCGACATCCCATGTGCAGCCGACCTTTTTGAGAGCTACGCCGGTCTGGCGGACAAGATCGCCGGCAAGTGCTTTGGCACGCTGCCCGACAACGTGACGCTGCAGATCCGGGAACCCCTGGGCGTCGTGGTGGGGATCGTGCCGTGGAATTTCCCGCTCACCAACGCCGCGATCAAGATCGCGCCCGCCCTGGCGTGCGGCAACTGCGTGGTATTCAAGCCGTCGGAGCTTGCACCTCTCTCGGCCCTGATGCTGGCAGAGATCGCCCAGGAGGTGGGCCTGCCGCCGGGGGTACTGAACGTCGTCAACGGCATCGGCCCCGAGGCCGGGCACGCCCTGGTGGTGCATCCCGGTATCGACAAGATCAGTTTCACCGGACGGGTGGCCACCGGGCGGGAAATCATGACCGGTGCCGCCGCCGGCATCAAAGGCGTCACCCTCGAACTGGGTGGCAAGACGCCCAGCCTGGTCTTTCCCGACGCCCCGCTCGAACACGCGGTCAACGGCGTGCTCCAGGGCATTTTCTGGCACCTCGGGCAGGTTTGCGTGGCTGCCTCAAGGCTGCTGGTCCATCGCACTCAGCACGACGAACTCCTGGACCGCCTGGTGGACAAGGTGAAGAAGCTCCGCCAGGGAGACCCGACCGACGAGCGCAACCACCTCGGCTGCATCGCCACGCCAACCCACCTGCAGACCATCGAGCAGTACGTCGCCAGGACCACGAGCGAAGGTGCCTCGCTCGTCATCGGTGGTCACCGGCCGAGCGAGCCTGGCCTCGCCGGGGGATGCTACTACTGCCCGACGATCTTCGATGGCGTCACACCCGAGATGACCATCGCCCGCGAGGAGGTGTTCGGCCCGGTCCTGGCGGTCATGACCTTTGACGACGAGGATGAGGCCGCCCGCATCGCCAACGACTGCGATTTCGGTTTGATGGCATGTATCTGGACAAGCGACGGCACGCGGGCTCTCCGCCTTGCCCGCAAGCTCAGGGCCGGCAAAATCGCGATCAA
Organism: uncultured Planctomycetales bacterium; assembly: GCA_964579675.1. GTDB lineage: Bacteria > Planctomycetota > Phycisphaerae > UBA1845 > PWPN01 > CAZOIA01. The sequence goes on from CAZOIA010000052.1 coordinate 3,141, forward strand.
CGGCGGCGGATACCTGCGGGCGAACGTGCCGATGTGCGGCCACAAGATGAGCGGGGTGGGGTCGGATCTGGGCTTCGACGAGGTCTTCCACGAATACACCGCCAGCAAGTCGGTGCTGTTCTCGCTGGCGACGGAGAAATCGTCGTGGCCGGAGTGATCGGCTTACCCATCGAGGCCCTGGACACCCCCGCCCTGCTGCTCGATGGACCGGGGTCCGAGCGGAACATCCGGAAAATGGCTGATTTCTTTCGGGGCCGAACCTGCCAGCTACGCCCCCATTTCAAGAACCACAAGTGTACGAAGCTCGCCCGTCGTCAGCTCGAGGCCGGCTCGGCGGTCGGGATCACCTGCGCCAAGCTCGGCGAGGCGGAGGTTCTTGCCGACGCCGGCTTCGACGATGTGCTCGTCGCCAACCAGGTCGTGGGGGCGCCGAAGCTGCAACGGCTCGTTGATTTGGCCCGGCGAATGGAAAAGCTCCGCGTCGCCGTGGACCACATCGACCATGCGCTGGCGATCTCTAAGGCGGCGGGGCGGGGCGAGGTCGTCATCGGCGTACTGGTCGAGGTGGAGATCGGGATGGGCCGGTGCGGCGTCCCACCCGGCAAGCCCGCCCTTGAACTGGTCCAGCAGGTGGCTGAGCTGAAGGGCCTGCGTTTCGACGGCCTCCAGGCCTACGAGGGCCACCTCGTGGGCGTTCCCGACGTCGACGAGCGCCGTCGCCGCACCACCGAAGCGATGCGGCAAGCGATCGAGACCCGGCAACTGATCGAAGACGCCGGTATCCCCGTCCGGGTAGTGAGCGGCGGATCGACCTCGACTTACGCCATTACGGGTCTGATCAACGGCGTCGATGAGGTGCAGGCCGGGACCTATCCCACGATGGATACGATGTACCACCGGCTGACACCTGAGTTCGAGTTGGCCCTTTCGGTACTGGCTCGGGTCATCAGCCGGCCCAGGCCGAGCGTCGCCGTCCTCGACGTAGGACTCAAGGGTCTGGGCAGCGAGTTCGGGCCGCCTCAGGCCCGGGAACTGCTCGGCGCCGAAACCCGGTACTCCCTTGCGGAAGAGCATTGCATCGTCAAAGGCGCGCCCGATTGGCAGATAGGACAGGCAATCGAACTCATTCCCAGCCACGCCTGCACGACGTGCAATCTCTACCGGCAGCTTCACGTGCACGAACAGGGCCGCGTCGCTGACGTCTGGCCCATTGAAGCGTCCGGGCGACTGACTTAGCGAACGACCTTGAACAGGCGATTATCGTTGCAGTTTCGCCGCCCGGGCATTCCAGCGTACGGTGCCCCTCGCCTGAAGTCTTATTGTCCTTGGGAGTCCTGACGAAACATGTGACCCGGGTACCTGAAGGCTGCCGGGCGTAACTTCGGGCCGTTCCTTGAAAACCCGCGGGAGGCGTGCAGAATGATAACCAGAGGGTCCGGCATGGTGCCGGCCGGCGGGTGCTGGCCGAACCCCTCACCGAGCCTGCACTAAGGAGACCATCGCAGTGTCGAGAATCACTGGCCGGCGTGAGTTTCTCAAAGCCAGCGCGGGGGCGGCCATGGCGGGACTGGCATTATCTCGAACTCAGGCCGGGCAGGCTCCACAAGAGAGGCCGACGAAAATCGAAAACAACAACGAATACAAAGCGAAGTATTATGAATTCACCGAGCATCCGAAATCCGACTCGTGCTGGTCGCTCTCGGTCGGGCCGGATGGCCGGATCTACGCGTCCGCCTGCGCCGAGAGCATCCCGGGCGGGGTGGTCAAAGTCGTCCGCTACAACGACCAGACCGATGGGCTAGACTATCTGTTCTCGGTTGATGAGGTGGTTGACGATCCGCCGGAGTCCGGCCGGGCGACCCAGTGCAAGATTCACTACAGCTTCGCACCATCGATGTCGGACGGGGTGCTGTACATGGCCACGCACCTGTCGGGCCCTCCGATCGACCGGCCGGCCTATTCGCCCTGGGGTTCCTGGCACGACCCCGAGCGATGTTTCCGCGGCAGTGCCTTGCTGGCTTTCGACACCAGGACCGACCAGGTGCTCTGGTGGGATACCATGATGCCCAAGGAAGGCTGCCGGTGCCTCCTGCACGACGAGGAGCGCGGCTTGCTCTACGGGCTCAGTTACCCCCGAGACCATTTCATCATTTACGACATCAAGAGGCGCAAGCCCCGGCACGTAGGCCGGATCGGGTCGGTTAACGCCCAAGTCCTGTTTCTCGATGCCAGGCACCGTGTCTGGACCACGAGCGACTATGGTCGCCTCGTGCGCTATGACCCCGAGAAGGATCGACTGGAGACATCCCCGTACGCGCTGCCCCACAACCCCGCGTACCAGACGGGCTGGCACAGCGTGTTCTATGACGCCGTCGCCTCCCCCGACGGTGAGTGCGTGTACGCGGTGACCTGGATCGCCGATCCCCGCCTCATGCGCATCTGGCCGAACGAAGCCGACTGGCCGCGGATCGAGGACCTGGGCCCCACCCAGCAGAAGCGGGACCTCACCCTCCCGATGGATACGTTCCTTGATCATTGCGGCGGCCTGACCTTTGGCGGGGACGGCCAACTGTACTACGTTGCCTCGCGGTGGCGCGATCCGGTCTACAATCCCATGCCCAAGGAGCGCCAGAGCCGGGAAGGTGTGATCTGGCGATTGAACCCGGCCACGTGTGAGCGAGAGGAAGTGGGCCTGCTGGAGTGTGCGGACAAGAAGAACGCTCAGTATGCCTCCCGCGGGGCCGTCGATCACAATGGGGATCTGTTCTTCGGCCACATCGGCTCGAGGCCGTCGGGTCTCTTCAAGGTGCAGATGCCCGGGGACCGCAAGAAACAGAACGCCCACCTGCCAATCAGGATCTGGGGATAGGGCCTCGTCATGGACAAGAAGAAGCAGAAACCCGACAAGAGTTCCCCAGGAGCAAAGGCCCTGGTCGATGAGATCGTCCACGGGACGTTCATGAAGGAAGGGACGATGGTGGCGTTCCCAACCTGTTTCCCCGGGGTGGCCGTTCCGATCGTGGCGGACGAGAGCCACATCACCGCGCTGGACGTTACTTCCGACGGGACCATCTATGGCGGGACCAGCGGCAAGTTGACCCACCTGTTCGTCGGGATGTTCTACGGCGTAACCGGTGTTGTCTTTGACATAGGTATGGTGGAAGGAGCGGATCATTGTCCGGCCATCTGCTGCGGCAAAGGGAAGGTCGCGGCCTGTGTCAATGGACCCCGCGGCGGCCGGGTCGTCACCAGCAACCTGCAGCCCCTTCCGTTCGACCTGATCCAGGAGTGGGGCTTCAGTCGAAGGCCTCTCGAGGATTCGGGTGAGGTGGTCAAAGGCGAGCCGATCCTCCACGCGGTCGCCGACGACTCAAGGGACTCCCTCGTCGGGACGACCACCCATCATCTCTTCACGGCAAAGATAGAGGGCTCGAAGATCCAGATCGTCGGCGAAGTCAGCGGTCGCGGGCGCATCGCGGTGGGCTCGAAAGGCGGCGTCTTCGGTCTCGATGGGCCCGATCATCTCTGGCGGTTCGACCCGCGGTCGCGAAAGACCGAGCGCAGGGCCGTCAAGTTGCCCCGGGGCGCGTGGGACAAGTCCCCCCTGCGATGGGCAAGCGACAACCGCAATGGGCTCCTCTACACCGCCGACGCTGAGGGCGAGCTCTTCTCCTTCAGCGAGGACCATGGGTTCAGCCCTCCGCTTGGTGAAACTCCTATGACGCCCGTGGGCTGCATGGCGGTCACGCTCGACGGGCGGGTGTTCGGCTTCTGCGGGTCTGAAGTATCCAATCTGTTCTGCTACCATCCCGGCCGCAAAGAGGTGGCCAATCTCGGCGTGGCCGTTTCCGTCATCGAGCGCCGCCGTTATGGATATACATTCGGCGACGCCGTCACTGGCCGCGACGGCCAGATCTTCTTCGGTGAGGACGACGACCTCGGGCACCTCTGGCTCTATTTCCCGCGGATTCAAAGCACATGAGCCAGTGGATCCGAAGTGCCGTGTTCCTGATCGCATTCTACTTCTACCTCTGGCTCGTGGTTGACCTGCGCCTCCTCTATCACAGTGGTGGAATGGTGGGGGACTTTCCTGTCTTCTTCCGGGGCGGGGTATTGTTACGGGAATGTCTGTCCCAGCCGGGTGGTCCCGTCGAGTATGTGTCGGCGTTCCTGAGCCAGTTCCTGTACTACTCCTGGGCCGGAGCCCTGGTCGTCACGCTGGTGGCGTGGCTGATGGTCTCATGTGGCGGCGCGTTTCTCAACGCCACCTGCGGCCGGTGCGGGTTCTGTGTCCGCTTTATCCCGCTCGTTCTCCTGCTCATCCTCTACACACAATACGCGCATCGGTTCACGACTCTTGTGGGTCTGTTGGCGGCACTGCTGTTTGTTTGCCTCTACCTGTGGGTTACGACGAAGCGCAAAGCGGCGAGTTGGGCCGCCTTTCCCGTCTTGTCCGTCATCCTGTATTACGTCGCCGGCGGGGCGTATCTGCTGTTTGCCGTGTTGTGCGCGATATACGAACTGCTGTCCAGTCGCCGATGGCGGCTGGGCCTGATGGGTCTGATTTCCGTCCTGATCGTTCCCTACGTCGAAGGCGTCCTCGTCTTTGGCGCAAGTACGATCGACGCCTTCAGCGATGTGACCCCGCTGTCGTGGAGGATTCCTCATTTCGGGACGCGTCGCGACGTGGTGATCATACTCTGCGTCCTGTACCTCTACCTGCCGGCGGCCGCACTTGGGTGGGAACTCTTTCGGATCTTCTCCAGGGGGGCTGCTGGCGTGCGCTCAAGGTGGTTCGGACGTCCCCGGCTCCGGTGGGCGGCGGAATCCATGGTTGTGTTCGTGGGCGGCGGCGCTGCGATCCTCTTTTCCTATGATGCCGGACGCAAAGCCGAGCTCGAGGTCGACTACTACAGCTACCACCGGATGTGGCCACAGGTGCTTCAGGCCGCCCGTTCCAACCCGCGCGACGACTTTACCGCCTACTCGGTCAACCGGGCTCTCTATCATCTCGGCCGGCTTGGCGAGGACATGTTCTCGTATCCCCAGCATCCCCGCAGCCTGTTGCCGCCGATGGGTGGCTCGACTGGAGATTGCTGGAAGAAGGCGGACATCTACCTCGACCTTGGCCATGTCAACGTCGCGGAGAACGCACTGACCGAATCGCTGGAGATATTCGGGGCGCGCCCGAGCATCCTCAAGCGGCTGGCCCTGATCAACATGGTCAAGGGGAATAGGAGTGCGGCCAGGGTTTATCTGGGCGCCCTGGGCAAGACCCTGTTTGACGCCGACTGGGCGCGGGACCAGCGGGACCGGCTTGCATCTGATCCCGACCTATCAACCCATGAGGACGTTCAGCGCCTGCGCGGTCTGATGATGGAAAAGGACTACCCATTCACCCGCTCGCCGGGTGAGCGGCTGTTCGCTGATCTGCTGGCCAGGAACCGCCGGAACCGGATGGCCTTTGAATACCTCATGGCCTGGTATATGCTGAGCCTTCAACTCGATAAGTTTGCCCGGGACCTCGGGCGACTGGATGATTTCGGCTATTCGCAAATACCCCGGCACTATGAGGAGGCGGTCCTGATCTACACCAGCCTCGGCCACGGGCCGGTCGATTTGAAGGGGCGGCGCATCAGCCGACGATCGCAGGCGCGGTTCGAGGGTTTCAGCAAGGTGTTTCTGCGCCACGGGAAGGACAAACAGGCGGCCCGTGACGAGTTGGCTAAAGCGTACGGCAACACCTATTACTTCTTCTACGTCTATGGGTTCTCGGGGACGAGGCGATGAGGAGGCGTTATCAATATGGGCTTCCCGCGCTGGTGCTTGCGGCCGTCCCGGCCGGGGCACTCATCTACGCCCTGAGCGACCGCCAGGCGTCGATCAATCGGTACGCTTCCATCCCTCGGCCCCCCCGCATCCGCCCTGACTACGACGGCACCGTCATCCCCCCGAACATAGCGCCCCTGAACTTCACGGTCGTCGAAAAGGGTTCGCATTACGCAATCAGGGTCCACGCCGACGGCGGCGAGACGATAGAAGTATTCAGCCGATCACCCGGGATCGTTATTCCCGAGGACGGGTGGCACAGACTCCTGGACGCCAACCGGGGCAAGGAACTCCGGATCGATGTCTTCGTGAAGACGGAGAACGACCGGTGGGGCCGATTTGAGACCATCACGAATCGGATCGCCCGCGAGGAGATTGATGATTTCCTGGTGTACCGCAAGATTCGCCCGGCCCACGTCCGGTGGAGCCGGATCGGCATCTACCAGCGCGATCTGCGGAACTACGATGAATCGTGCGTACTGCACAATGATCGCTATCGCCGCGGCTGCCTGAACTGCCACACCTTCTGCAACAACCGCGCCGAGACGATGCTCATTGGCATCCGCAGCGAGGAGTACGGCAGCGGCACCCTCCTGGTCGCAGGCGGGACGGTCCACAAGATCGGGACGAAGTTCGGATACACGTCGTGGCATCCCAGCGGTCGCGTGGCGGCCTATTCCATCAGTCGGGTGCGCCAGTTCTTTCACACGGCCAGGAATGAGGTCCGCGACGTGATCGACCTCGATTCGCTGCTGGCCTACTACCTGGTCGGCCCGAAGATCGTCAAGACGTCCCCGAAGATCGCCAGGAAGGATCGCCTGGAGACCTATCCCGCCTGGTCCCCGGATGGCCGGTACCTCTATTTCTGCAGCGGGGCGAAGCTGTGGGGAAATGACGACGGGCGCGCCGCTGGTCTCTACCGGGACGTCAAGTACGACCTGATGCGGGTCAGCTACGACGTGGCCCGCGACGAGTGGGGCGAACCGGAAACCGTACTGGGCGCCCAAGATACCGGCCTGAGCATCCTCGAGCCGAGGATCAGCCCCGATGGCCGATGGCTGTTGTTCTGCATGTGTGATTACGGCTGCTTCCCCGTTCACCAGCAGAGCAGCGACCTGTATCTGATGGACCTCGAAGCGGGCCGGGAAACCGGCGAATACACGTACCGCAGGCTGGAGATCAACAGCGACCAGAGCGAATCCTGGCATAGCTGGTCCAGCAACAGCCGATGGATCGCGTTCAGCAGCAAGCGGGACTACGGCGTCTTCACCCGCTCGTACCTCAGCTATGTTGATGATGCGGGCCGAGTGCACAAGTCGCTGCTGCTGCCGCAGAAGGACCCTGTATTCTATGATTCCTGTCTGGAGACGTTCAGCGTACCCGAGCTCGTCGGCGAGCGGGTGCGCGTGACCGGAGAGAAGCTGGCGCGGGTTGTTCGAGGCCCCTGCACGATCGACGCCGACCTGCCTCTCACCGGCGCCACGCCTAAAGCCGGGACAGCGCCTCGTCCCCGCGGCCAAGGCAAGGTGAGCCCCTTGCCTCCTGCTTCCGCCGACGGCAACAGCATGTCCCCGTACGAGTAAGCTTCGTCGGAAAGGATTGCATCACCAGGCGCATCGAGTATGCTGACGGCGGACTCGTTCGTTGACCCTACCACAGGAGGACCCCGATCATGCTCAGCCGCCCAGCCTGGCCCATGTGTATCACGCTCGTGTTGCTGGTTTGCCCGGCCCGGGCGGGCGTGCCCCGGGGCGTCAACTTGGCCGGGCTCGAAGGCTGGGACATAGTGACCGCCGAAGACGCGATAGCGAGCGAGACCTACGCCGCCGAGGAGTTCCAGCGTCACGTCGCCCGGGCCGCCGGCGTCGAATTGCCGATCGTCAAGAGCGCGGACCGGCCTGACCGTCACGTGTTCATCGGTCCCGGCAAGCTGATGCTGAACAGCGCACTGGGTTTTGCGGTGGATGACTTCGGCCCGGAAGACCTCCGCATCGTGATCCGGGATGACAACATCGTGATCGCCGGCGGCCGGCCCCGGGGAACGCTTTATGGTGTGTACACCTTTCTCGAGGATTACTTCGGCGTGCGGTTTCTCACCGCCGACCACACCCACGTGCCGCCCGTCGGCGAGTGGCGCGTCGTGGGACCGGTGGACCGCGTCTACCACCCGACCCTGGAGATGCGCTACACCTACTACGGCGAAATCAACCGCAACCCGGAATTCGCGACGCGCCTGAGAATCAATGCCGTCGGCAAAGATCCCAAGCTCGGGGGTAGGGCAAGGCAGCGGCTCATCAACCACAGCTTCTGCCGCCAGATCCCATCATCGAAATACGGCAAGGAGCACCCTGAGTACTACTGTCTGAGGGACGGCAAGCGCCTGGCCGCGGTCAAGGACGATAGCTACGGCAATCAGCCCTGCCTTACCAATCCGGACGTGCTTCGCATCGTCACCGAGTCTGTCTTGGCCGAGCTCGATGCGAACCCGCAGCTCGGGAACGTTTCCGTCAGCCAGAATGACAACAACAAGTACTGCCAGTGCCCGAACTGCGCCGCCATCGACGAGCGGGAAGGTACGCCCATGGGGTCGTTGTTGACGTTCGTCAACAAGGTGGCCGACGCCGTCGCGGAGAAGCACCCCAACGTGAAGGTCGGCACGCTCAGCTACTGGTACACGCGCAAGCCGCCCAGGACCATCAAGCCCCGACCGAACGTGCAGATCCAACTGTGCAGCATCGAATGCTGCCTGATCCACCCCATCAACGACCCGAACTGCCCGAAGAACGTCGAGTTCTGCCGCGACTTCAGCGAGTGGGGCAAGATCTGCGACAACATCTACATCTGGAATTACAACACGAACTTCAGCAATTACCTGCTGCCCTGCCCGAACCTGCGGGTGATCGACCCGAACGTGCGCTACTTCGTCGCCCATCACGCGAAGGGGGCGTTCATGCAGGCGGCGGGCAATGCCAACGGGTCGGAGCTGTCCGAGTTGCGGAACTACGTCATCAGCAGTCTTCTGTGGGACCCCTCGCGGAGCGGGAGCCGCTTGATGGACGAGTTCCTGGATCTGCACTACGGCCCGGCGGCGGGGCCGATCCGCCGATTCATCGAGCGCGTCCACGATAAGGCGGAGGCCAGCGGCCGGCATCACAACTGCTTCGCCCACCTGGAGGACTACGGCCTCGACGCCGCCGTCGCGCAGGCGGGGCTCGACGCCTTTGCCGAGGCCTTGACGCTCGCCGGCGGCGACGACGTCCGGGCTCGCGTCGAGAAGGCATCCGTTTGCGCCTACCGGGCCGCCCTCGAACCGGTCTGGTATCCCAAGAAGAAACCACTCAACCCGCAACTGGTCAAACGCATGCGACCACTGGCCAAGCGTTTCTTCGAGTTGTGCGACAAGTACGGCATCGATCGGCCCCGGGAGTCGAAAGAGGACATCGCCGGGGCTCGGAAACGCCTCAAGACCGCCTTCGACATTCCGGAAGACGGCTCTTTCTAAAGAGGCTCTGACACAATCGGGGCTCAGGGTTCCAACCTGTGCGAGCGCCAGTTGACAACCGGTGCTGCATGGGCGATTCCAGTTTGCACCGGCGGGCACATGCTCATACCGTGACGTCGAGACAGCGAGGTGATTCAAATGAGTCGTTACCCGTTTTCGCTCATCGGATGCGTCGTGACGGCCCTCACGCTGACGGGCGTGGGGCAGGCCCGGGCTCGGGAAGCGTCATCGCTCCGCCTGGTGCCCTTCCCCAAAGAGACTCGTCTTGACGCGGGGCGATTTGCGCTGGATGGGCCTCTCGTCCTCGAGGTCCGGCCCGAGCTTGCGGGGCTCATGGGTCAATTGATCGGGGACGAGCTTCAACGTACAGGGGCCCACCCGCCGGAGGTCCGCCCTCGGCGCGGCCTGGAGCACGCCCTGCTACTCTCGACCTCCCCCGGCGGCCCACCGCCGAAGTTCACCTTCCGGCCGGGCGCCACGCCCGAGGATTACGTCCTTCAGATCACACCCGATACGGTCACGGTGGATGCCCCCGGGGCTGCGGGGCAGTTCTACGGCGTCCAGACCTTGCGTCAAGTCATCCGCGCAAACTCGCAAAACGCGACCCTGCCCTGTTTGCTGATCCATGACTGGCCCTTGATCAAATGCCGCGGGTTCCAGGACGATATGACGCGGGGCCCCAGCTCCACCCTTGAGACGCTCCAACGCGAGGTGGCCATCGGAGCCGGACTAAAAATGAACCTCTTCGCCTACTACATGGAGTATCAGTACGCGTTCAAGAAGCATCCGGCGATCGGCCCGAAGGACGGATCGCTCACTCCGGGCGAGTTGCGGGCCCTCGTGGCATACGCGACGCCCTATCACGTCGGCATCCTGGGCAGTCAGCAGTCCTTCGGGCATTTCCACCACATCTTGAAGCACGACAAGCCGTATCTCCACCTGCGCGAGACCCCGAACATCCTGTGCCCGATGAAGGAAGAGAGCTACCAGCTTCTCGACGACCTGTACTCGGAGGTCATTCCGCTGCTTCCGTTGCCCTTTTTCAACGTCTGCTGTGACGAAACACAGGGGCTCGGCACGGGCCCGTCCAAGGCTCTCGCAGCCAAGATCGGCGTCGGGGGCGTTTACGCCCGACACATGCACCGGCTCTACGAGCTGCTGAAGACCAGGTACGGCAAGCGCATGATGATGTGGGGCGATATCATTCTCAATCATCCCGAACATCTGAAGGAAATCCCGACCGACACGATCATGTTGACCTGGAACTACAGCCCGGCGGACAGCTTCGAGAAGCAGATCATCCCCTTCGCCCGGTCGGGCTACGAGTTCTTCGTCTGCCCGGGCGTAAGTTGCTGGAACCGCATTCTGCCTGACTTCAGCACTGCCCTCGTGAACATCCGGAACTTCGTCCGCGACGGTGCGAAGCACGGGGCCATCGGCGTGCTCAATACGGCGTGGGACGACAACGGCGAGACGTTCAACGCACCGAACTGGCACGGGTACGCCTGGGGGGCTGAGTGCGCGTGGAACGCGTCGTCCACCACTCCGGAGGACTTCAACCGCCGCGTCGGGGCAGTTCTCTTCGGCGAGAAGGAGGATCACTTTGGCCGCGCGATCGAGCTCCTTGCCAAAACCCATTCCCTGCCGGGGATGGACCGCATGTTCAGTGGGCGGTTCTGGGAAATCGACCTCGCGCCGCCCGAAGCAGCCCGTCGCGACACAGCGGACCGATTGCTTGAAATCGTCCGCCCCGCCATCGAGCACCTCCAGGCCTGCCGGAACCAGGCCACCGTCAACGCAGACCTGCTGGACTACTTCCTGTTCGCTGCCCGCCGGATGGAACTGATCGGCCGGCGGATGCTGGCCCGGCATGAAGCGGTTGCTGCATACGAGGCCGCCCGTGAGTCTGACCTTTCCAAAGCGGGGGCTCGCCTCGACCGGGCCGAGGCGACTGTCCGCGAGCTTCGCGACGCCCATGAAGCGCTCGGCAGGCAATTTCAGGAGCTATGGTTGCGGGAAAACAAACCCTTCGCACTCGATTGGACAATGGCGCGCTTCCAGAGAATCGCGAAGTCGTACCACGAGATCGCCGAGAAGCTCGCCGCCGCCCGGGCGAACGCGGCGGCCGGAGAACCCCTACCTGACCTCGAAGACGTTGGACTGGTGCGATCCGCAGGAAAGCCCTGACGCCATCGGGCCAATCGGCGGGGATTCCGGGTTGCTGGCGTGGGCATAGCTGACCGGGGAATGTCGGCCGGCTTGAGGCAATCGAGACGCAGGCTTGCCCTGGCAGCGCTGCGGGAGTGTTGAAACGCTGGCTGCGGAACCGCCTCCGGAAGCATTTGCCATGAACGACGCCCGAGCCAAGACCGCCCGCGTTCTTGCGGCTCTCGAACTGAGGGAGCCCGACCGTGTTCCCGTGGGCGAGTTCTTCTGGACGAACTTCATTCGCCGGGCCGCCCGCGAGATGCACCCCGGTGAGCCTTTCGACCCCTATCGGTACTGGGACCTGGACATGATCGTTATCAACCCCAACATGGACCCGCATATCCGGGGCGTCCAGGTGTTGGAGGAATCCCAGGAGCGCAAAGTCGTGAAGACCGGGTTCGAAGCCACCATCGAACTACGGGACTCCTGCCCCATGCCGCTCTATCGGGATTTCGACACCCGGACCTACGAGCACATGCAGGCCTTTGGGTTTGACGATCCCGGCGACGAGCGCCGATACTTCGCCGCGTTGGACGACCAGATCAACTCTGTAGGCGATACCCTGAATCTCGGCCTGCCGTCCTTCATCGAGCGAATCAACGCTTACGCCGGAGATTTCTGCGTCTTCGGCGGCGTCTGCGAACCCCACGAGATGATCTGGCGAATCCTGGGTACGCAGAACGCCCTTCTCAAGATAGCCGAAGAACCTGCCCGCGTCGCGCACTTCATCGAGCGGCTAGGGGATTTTCTCGTCGGAATCGTCGAGGGCCAGGTCGCCGCAGCCCGGGGCAGGCTGGCCGGCCTCTACATCTGGGGTGACATCGCCTACGCGAAAGGCATGTTCTTTTCACCCGAGTACTGGCGGAAGGTCTACAAGCCTCAGCTCCAGCGAATCTGTGAGGTTGCCCACGCCGCCGATCTCAAGACGATCTATCATGGCTGCGGCAACGCGTCGGTCGTCTTCGACGACATGATCGAAGCCGGCGTGGACGCCTATAACCCACTGGAAGCCAAGGCCGGGCTCGACGTGATCGATCTGAAACGCCGGTACGGCAAGCGGTGGGCTTTCAACGGCAATATCGATGTCAGGGCCCTCGCGACCAGCGACCGCGAGCAAATCCGGCGCGAGGTGCTCACCAAGCTCAACGCGGCCAAGGGCGGCGGCTACATCGTGCAGTCCGACCATTCCATTCCGGACAACGTGGACTTCGCCAGCTACGACTACGCGATTCAACTGGTCCGCGATTACGGCCGCTACCCCCTCGACTTGGGCGAGTTCGACCAGCCCCTTTGAGCCAGGAGGTTTGCGATGACCCGTTATGGCATGGTCATCAAGGTGCGTCGCGGCAAACTCGACGAGTACAAGCGCCTTCATGCCGCGGTCTGGCCTGACGTTCTCAAGATGATCCACGATTGCAGCATCCGCAATTACTCGATCTTCCACAAGGATGGCTACCTGTTCAGCTACTTCGAGTACGTCGGCGACGACTTCGAAGCAGACATGGCCAGGATGGCCGCCGACCCCGTAACGCAGAAGTGGTGGCAACACTGCAAGCCGTGCCAGCAGCCTCTGTGCACCCGCGGCGAGGGTGAATGGTGGGCGGCGATGGAGGAGGTGTTTCACTGCGAATGACTTCGCGCGAGCGAGTGCTGGCTGCGTTTGCCCACGTCGAGCCCGACCGCGTGCCGGCGTGGTGCGGCGCCTCGCCCGAGTTCTGGGACAAGGCCAAGCGCCAGTTGGGCCTGCACGATGAGGCCTTGCGAGTCCGGTTCGGGGATGATTTTCGACGCGTCTTTGCCCGGTATGTCGGGCCGGAGTTCCCCCTATCCCCCGGTGCGACTTACGCAACGCCGTTTGGCGTCGAGCGTCACGGAATGGGCTACGGCCAGCCGATGAATCACCCCCTGGCGGATGCCACGCTCGCTGAGGTGCATGACTACCCGTGGCCCGATCCGGCGTGGATGGACGTTTCCGCCGTACGGGACGACGCGGCGAAGTACGAGGGCCGGTACGCGATTCTCGGAGGGGACTGGTCGCCCTTCTGGCACGACGCGATTGACCTGCTCGGCATGGAAAACCTGCTCATCAAGATGTACGAAGAGCCCAAACTCGTGGACGCCCTCCTGCAGCACATTGTGGATTATTACGCCGCGGTGAGCGAGCGCACCTTCGAGGCCGCCCCCGACGTGATTGACATCTTTTTTGTCGGCAACGACTTTGGTAGCCAGACCGGCCCGTTGCTCGGAGAACCTCTGTTCAGGCGGTTTGTGCTCGGTCACCTTCAGCGTCTGACCGACCTCGGCCACGCGCACGGCTTGAAGGTCATGCTTCACTGCTGCGGCGGGTTTGAGCCGCTGATTCCGGCGATGATCGAAGCCGAACTGGACGCCGTCCATGCCGTGCAGCCGTCGTGCCGGGGTATGGACCTGGCAAGGCTCAAGGCCGACTACGGTGAGAGAATCGTTTTCAACGGCGCCATCGATTCCCACCACGTCCTTATCGAGGGCACGCCGGACCTCGTGAGAGCTGAGACGCGCAAGGTACTCGAGATCATGAAACCGGGCGGCGGTTACGTCGCGGGTGCCAGCCACGATTGCATCCTTGAGGAAACGCCCGTTGAAAACGTCCTGGCCATGTTCGACGCCGTCGGGGAGTACGGTCGCTATGGCTGAGATGACTTCCAAGGAACGCATGATGCGGGCGCTGCGCCGGGAGAAGCCCGATCGCTTGCCAGTCACGATCCACCAGTGGCAGCAGTATCATCTGGATACCTATATGGGGGGCATGGACGCCCTGAGCGCCTTCAGAACCACGGGGATGGACGCAGCCATTCAGTACTTCGAGGCCATGGGGCAGTTCTGGATCCCCGGAGCCGAGCAGTACGTGGTCCAGGCCCCACGCTGGCACGAAGAAATCAAGGTCGTGGATCCCAACCCGCTCAACAAGGTGCTCCATCACACCATCGCCACGCCCGAAGGGGAACTGACCTACAAGACCGCAGGCAACCTCACGACCACGTGGATCACCGAGTACCTGATCAAACGGCATGAAGATATCGAGCTGATCGAGAAATACATGCCGGTTGCCAGGCTCGACAAGAGGAAGATCGCCGATGAATACGACGCCGTCGGTGACGCTGGTATCCTCCGAGGATTCGTCTGGGGAGACCAGGCGGGCTGCTGGCAGCACGCCTGTTGCCTGATGGATGTCCAGGACCTGATCCTGGAGGCGTTCGACAATCCCGACTGGGTGCACCGGTTGCTCAAGACCCTGCTCGAAAAGAAACTGGGCTTCATCGAGGAATCCCTCAAAGGCGCCAAGTTCGATCTGATCGAGACGGGCGGCGGCGCCGCCAGCGACACCCTGATTTCACCTGAGATGCATCGCGAGTTCTGTTTGCCGTATGACCGCCGGATACACCGTGCACTGCACGACGCCGGGCATATCAGCACCTACCACACCTGCGGCGGCATGATCCACATCCTCGACCTGATCGTTGCGAACGAAACCGACGCCTCGGAAACGCTGACGCCCCCGGGCACCGGTGGTAATATCAGCGAACCTGCCAAGGTCAGGCAAGTCTTCTCGGGCAAGGTCGCCATGATCGGCGGGATGGATCAGTTCAACATCGTCACCGACGGGACTCGCCAGAAGATACGGTCCGAAGTGCAGCGACTGTTCGAAGGCTTCGGCGCCGACGGAGGCTATATCCTGTCCATGTCCGATCATTTCTTCGATACCCCGGTTGAGAACCTGCGAACCTTCGCCGAAGCAGCAAAGGAATGTAGCTATTAGTACCGTTTTCGGAAAGAGAGGTCGCCCAGTGCATTCTGTCACTTCCGCCTTGTTGTTCGTGCTGGTCACGGTTTCTACCGCGGATGGCGACTCCGAGGCATTCCGCCAGGCCGAGGAGAATGCCGCCCGGGCCAACGAGGCCTTCTCGCGATGCCACCGTTTCGTGGCCGGTTGGCTCAAACATGCCGATCCCAAGACCGGCCTGATTCCCCGGAATCTCGGCTCGGGCAAGGACTTCTGGAACGCCAAGGATTCGGCCGCCGACAATTACCCCTTCATGGTCCTGACCGCCGCCCTGACCGACGAGCCGATGTTCCGAGGCCGGATGCTCGACATGCTGCGCACCGAAACGAAGCTTACTTCCCGGCTCGACCGGCTCCCGGATGACTATTCCTTCGCCAAGCAGGGATTCAAGGAGGACAAACCCGACCTCGGTCGTATGATTTTCGGCGGCTCGGAGTACGTCAAAGATGGTCTGCTGCCTCTGACCGAATGGCTTGGGCCTTCCCCATGGTCGCAGCGCATGCTCGGCATCATTGATGACATCTGGAAGCATGCGCCGATCGACACGCGGTTTGGCCGGATCCCCTCCACGAGCCAGGAGGTCAACGGCGAGATGCTCCAGTCCCTCTCGCGCCTTTACTGGATGACGGGCAAGAAGGAGTACCTCGAATGCGCCTTGCGCCTGGCCGATTATTCCCTGCTCGACCACCATCCAACCCGCGACGAGCAGAGCATCAGGCTGCGGGATCACGGTTGCGAAATCCTTTCCGGCCTGTCCGAGGCCTACTTGGCCGCCCATTTCGCCGCGCCGGACAAGAAGAAGACGTACCATGAACCCATCCATGCCATGTTCGACAGGGTCCTTCAGATCGGCCGGAACGAACATGGACTGTTTTACAATCGCGTCAACCCCAGGACGGGAGAGGCAATCGACAAGAAGTGCTGCGATACCTGGGGATACACCTACAACGGGGTATATGCCGTCTACCTGGTCGATGGCACCGAATCGTACCGCGACGCGGTCCGGAAGGTCCTTTCCAATCTCAACGACCACTACAGGAACTACCTGTGGGGACACGAGTCCGTGATCGCTGATGAGTACGCGGACTCCATCGAAGGCGCGATCAACCTCTTCAATCGCGAGCCGATCCCTTCCGTCGCGGACTGGATCGACAGCGAGGTCCGGGTCATGTTCGACATCCAGAAGCCCGACGGAGTCATTGAGGGTTGGCACGGCGACGGCAACTTCGCCCGGACCGCCATAATGTACGCCCTTTGGAAAACACAAGGCACGAGCATGTCTCCCTGGCGGGAGGACGTCCGTCTCGGCGCTTCGCGGAAAGGACGGACCCTTTACATCTCCTTATCAGCCCGATCACCCTGGAAAGGCAGGATCGTCTTCGACAAGCCCCGGCACAGGACCTTCATGAAGCTTCCTCTCGACTATCCACGGATCAACCAGTTTCCGGAGTGGTACACGCCCGAGGCCGGTGACAGATATGAAGCCGTCAGCCGGGGCCGATCCACGACATACACCGGACGCGAATTGCACGACGGGATACCCGCCGAACTGCTCCCCGACGCGCTTCAACTGCACCTGTCCGTCGCGCCCGTCCGCTGAGCAGCGGGTCCCCATGATCCAGATCGTGTCGTAGCTGGAGGATCAGCGTGCATCATCAGGCCGCGGTGCGCCGTGGTCTTCCTCGCCCCGATATCAGGCTCAAAGGGATGGCAACCACGAGGTTCACAATCAGCGAGATCAAGCTGATCCACTGAAAGCTGAGAATCGGCCCGCTGAGCTCGAGCAGAGCGGCGAGGCTCGCGGTGGGCTCGCCCATGCCCATGAAAACCAGATGCGCGGGCACGGCGGTGATAAGGTCCCAATAGGCGATCAGAACCGCGACCGCGCAGCCGGCCAGCGCTCCGCAGGCGGTCCCCAGGGGCGTGGCAAACGGCACGAACAACGCCATGAAGAACAGGCCGAACAGCGGGGCCACGAACACATGGTTCGTCCGGACGGTGACCTCCATGATGTTGCCGGTCACCTTGCCCATGAGCGAACTCAACAGCACGGCCACGAGACCGCTCAGGACGGCGATGACCTTGGTCGTCCTGATGCGGCGGGCGTCGGATTCCCTGCCGCTCCGGAATCGTTCGATGAAGTCCACGCTGATCACGGAGCAGGAGGAGTTGATGCCCGAGGAGAGACTGGACATCGCGGCAGCCAGCAAGCCGGAGATGACGAGCCCGGTGATGCCCACAGGCAGGAATCGGACGATATAGTGCGGGAACAGCTTATCGGCGTCCGCCTCAATGGACAACCCGTGGGCCAGGTACTGCGGATTGGCCCGGAAGAAGCCCAACAGGGCAAAGCCAAGTGCAGCCAGGATGAGTGTGACGACGACGTTGGCGATGCCGGTGGTCAAGAAGGCCCGGCGGGCCGCTTTGGTGTCGCGGGTGGCCAGATAACGTTGGATCGCCATCTGGTCGGAGCCGGCGGTGCAGATCCACCAGACGGTCATCATTACGATCGATCCGATGACGGTTACCCGCGTGGTGGGGTCAAGGCTGAAAACCGGCTGCTCGTCCCAGGCGGGCGACCACTCGGTGGGCCACCAGGCTCCCACGCCGCCCATCCTGGAGGTGATCAGAAGAATCGACAGGATCGCTCCGCCGAGCAGGATGAACGACTGGACCACGTCGGTGAAGACCACCGCTCGCAGCCCGCCCATGGACGTGTAGACCACCGTGACCAGGCCGATCGCGATTGCCACGTAGGGCGTCATACGCGGGGACCATCCCATCATCACCACGATGACCTTGTCTGCGGTCAGGTGGATGATCAGGGCCATCCAGAGCAGGCGGGTCACCAGGAAGATCAGCGACCCGAGCAGGCGAATCCCGACCCCGAGTCGCGTTTCGAGGATCTCATAGGCGCTGGTGACCTGGAGTTCCATGAAGCGGGGAATCAGCAGATAGCCCACGACCAGATAGGCGATCACGATCGCCAGGACCGAAAAGAGCATGACCGGGCCCTTGTTGATCATCTCGCCGGGCAGGGCCAGGTACGTAATCGTGCTGAGCAGGGTCGCGAACAGGGAGAGGCCCACGGAACCCGACCTCATCCTCCGGCCGCCGAGAAGGTAGTCTTCCGTGTTGCGTATCTTTCTCGAGAAGTACCACCCAACTCCCAACAGGCCGACCCCGTAACCCGTGATGACGACCCAATCCGCTACCCTCACGCCATGGACCTGCTGGGGTTCACTTCCCAGCGGCACATCGGCGGCGGCAGCGCGAGCGTCGGTATCGCCGCGGCGGGACGCCTCCGCCAGACGAGGCACGCCGGTGTCGTCGCCGGGACTTGCCAGTGCCCGGGCACGCGCCCCCACGATACCCACCAAGCAGAGGCATCCGATGATGGCTGCCCGCTTCATCTGCTGGTGTGCCTGGAGCACGCTGGTCTCCGAATGAACGCGGGTGCTGATGGTGACGCCGGCCGGGTGAACCGCGCGGTCGCTCAACCGGCGCAAAGAGGTATAAAGGCCCGTTCGTTCAGATGGGTGCGGAGCAGTTCTTTTGTCCCGCAGACATCCCCATCGAGAATTGCCTCGAGAATCGCCCGATGCTCCTGACACGTCTTCTGCACCCGCGCCGCCCACTGCCGCCCGCTGATGATTTCAGGATGAATAATGGGCAGGGGAGCCCGTTGGTAAAGCATGGACAATCGCCGGTTGCCGGCAGCGTCTATCAGCGCTTCATGAAACCGCCGGTCGGCCTCGGCCACGCCGAGAACGTAGTCCTCCCGAACAAGCCGCTCGAGCTGATCGCAGGCTTCGCGCATCGGCCTGAGGTGTCGGGGGGAATTCCGGCCCATCTGGATGACGCGCTCAATGGCCCCGCCTTCCAGCATGATGCGGACCTCAAGCACCTCCAGGATATCCTCGTTGCTCAGGTCGGGGACGAAGTACCCGGTTTTGGGCCCCCTCTCAATGAACCCCTCGGCCTCCAGGCGTGCGAAGGCTTCCCGCAGGGCGGTGCGGTTGACGCCGAGCCGGTCGGCCCACTCGGCTTCCCGCAGGCGCTGCCCCTCGGGTATCTGCTGGAGGATGAGAAGCCGGCGGAGCCGCCCGTAAGCCTGCTCTCGTAAAGGACCACTTCCTGGCAATTGTGTTGACATGACCGCCTGTCCTCGGTTAGTCTCTCGAAAGAATACAGTCTACAGAAACCCCGGGTTTCTATCAAGGGCGCCCCTGCGACCCCGGGGCGCCACGCCCGCACCGTAAGGCCGTTTCGGGCTCTCTTTAGACTCTGGGCAGTCAGGTCGTTATGCTGTACCGCTTCCCGCCCCGCCCTGCCCAGGCGGCGGGACCATGGGGGCGAATGTCCCCAAAGCGCCGCTGAGGGAGCGGTAACCGCCCGGGCCGAGGTATTCCCCACAACGGGGACGGAGCTATCGATGAGACGCAGTGTGATCAAGGCGAAACTCGCCCGTAACGAACCGGTGCTGCTCACCCAGTTGCATCTGATCGATCCGTCGGTCTTCGAGCTCGCGAGCCTGATGGGCTTCGACGGCATCTGGATGGACCTGGAGCACCACACCTACAGCATGCAGACGGCAACGACGTTGATGAGAGCGGCACGGGTCGGGCCCTGCGATATCGTGGCCCGGGCCGCCAAGGGTGAGTTCATGCGTATCGGCCGGCTCCTCGAAGCCGGCGCCCAGGGCATAATGTACCCCCGATGCGACGACGCCGCCGAGGCCGCCGAGGTCGTCAAATGGAGCAAGTTCGCACCGATGGGCAAGCGAGGGTTCGACGGCGGAAACCCCGACATGCCCTATGCGACCATGCCCCCGGCAGAGTATGTCAAACTGGCCAACGAGCAGACGTCCATCATCATTCAAGTGGAAGAGCAGGGCGCTATCAAGAACGTCCAGGCCATCATCGATGTCCCCGGCGTGGACATCCTGTTCCTCGGCCCGTCCGATTTCGCCGTGCTCAGCGGCATCCCGGGCCAGTTGAAGCACCCGATGCTGACCAAAGCTCTGGAGACCCTCGCCCGGGCTGCACGGAAAGCAGGTAAGCATTGGGGAACGCCGGCGTTCTCGCCCGAGCACGCCAAGGAGCTGCTCGACATGGGCGCGACCTTCCTCTGTTACATGGCCGACATCGTGATGATCAGGGACGGGCTGGAGCGAGTTCAACAGCAGTTCGCCCCGCTGGGTTTCACCTTCAACCGGCGCCTCGACTGTCCCGGCAACAACTCCCAGGAGTAGCAGCAGATGGACGCGCATCGCGTGATGGTCATCGGCGTGGGTTCGATCGGCGAGCGCCACCTGCGGTGCTTCAACGCGACCGGGCGGGCCGACCTGTCGTTCTGTGAGCCGAACGAAACGCTGCGTCGCACGATCGCGGATCGTTACCGCGTCGCCCGCTGCTACGCCGGGCTTGACCAGGCGATGGACGACCGCTCGAATAGGTTCGACGTCGGGGTGATCGCAGCCCCCGCGCCGCTGCACATCCCGATGGCGACGCAACTGGTGCGGGCCGGCGTGCATGTCTTCATCGAGAAGCCCCTGAGCACCGGCCTTGATGGCATCCAAGAGTTGGAGGACCTCATCAACGAGCGGCGGGTGGCGGCTGCGGTTGCCTACACCTACCGCAGTCATCCCGCCTTGCGATCGATGAAACAGGCGATCGACGCGGGTCGTTTCGGCCGGCCGGTCCAGGTCGTCTCGGTATGGGGTCAGCACTTCCCGAAATATCGCCCGGCCTACCGTCAGATCTACTACACCTCCCGGGCGACCGGCGGCGGGGCCGTTCAGGACGTCCTGACGCATGCGATCAACGCCGGCGAGTTCCTGGTCGGCCCGGTCGATCGCGTCATGGCCGACGCGGCACACCAGGTGCTGGAGGGGGTCGAGGTGGAAGATACCGTGCACGTCATCGCCCGCCACGGCGACGTGCTGGGCTGCTACAGCCTCAACCAGCACCAGGCCCCTAACGAGAACTCGATCACCGTGATCTGCGAGCGGGGAACCGCCAGGTTTGAGCTGAACAACGCCCGTTGGCTGTCCATGACCGAGCCCGGCGGCGAGTGGCGTGAGGAGTTCACCTTCTCACTGGAACGGGACGACATATTCGTCAACCAGGCGAACCTGTTTCTCGACGTGGTGGAAGGCAAGGCCGAGCCCGCGTGCACGGTGGCTGAGGGCTTGCAGACGTTGCGTGTCAACCTGGCGATTCTGGCCGCAGCCGATCACCCGAGCTGGCGGCCGGTCGTGACCGAGAAAGGCCCAAAGGCGTGAGCGACGAGCCGGGCATCTCAGACTTGTTCGACCTGAGCGACAAGGTGGCGGTGATCACCGGGGCGACCGGACACCTGGGCCGTGCCATGGCCCGTGCCCTGGCCGAGGCCGGTGCGAGCGTTGTCGTCACCAGTCGCGACCAGGCCCGCGCCCAGGCCGCCGCCGGCGAGCTGCCCCCCATCGGCAAGGCGACGCACCATGGCGTCGGACTAGACTACATGGATCCGGAGTCGATCGAGCAGGGTGTGGCCGATGCCCTCAAGGCCGCCGGGCGGATCGACGTGCTGGTCAACAACGGCTACGAGCGGGTCACCGCGGACTGGACCGATGTGACGGGCGAGCAGTTCAATCGCCAGTTGGCCAACGCAACCGGCTGCTTCCTGCTGGCCCGGCATGTGCGCAATCACGCCGTGGATCGGGGTGGCGGCGCCAGTATCATCATGATCGGTTCGATGTATGGGGTCGTCGGCTCCTACCCGGACGCCTATGCCGGCATTTGCATGGCCAGTCCAGTGGCTTATCACGCGCTCAAGGGCGGGATTGTCTCCATGACCCGGCATCTGGCCGTGTATTGGGCCGGCGATGGCGTACGGGTCAACTGCCTGAGTCCCGGGCCCTTCCCCGCCCCCACGGTCAATCCTCGAATGACCCGGCGGTTGTCGGCCAAGAGCCCCATGAACAGGATGGGCAAGCCCCACGAACTCAAAGGTGCCGTCGTCTTCCTCGCCAGCAACGCCAGCAGCTACATGACCGGTCAGAACCTCATCATTGACGGCGGATGGTTGGCCTGGTGACATGAACCACAACAGAGGACGCAAGGAAAGATCCCTGCGTCCTCTGCAATCGCGGAGGAGAAACGTCAGGACTACAGATTGCAGCCCTGCGTCGCGGCACCCGCGCGGCACGTTCGTCGCACGAGTTGCCCGACACGCCCGAGAGAACCGACACGGTGCTGACGATGATGGGCGAGCAGTACGCCGGCCTGTCCGAGCCGCATGACCGGCAACAGATCATCGAGACGCATCGTGCCATACACCGGCTGGCGATCCTGCAGGCTGCCGGTAACGTTCTCCTTGTTCATAGAGTTCGAGTCGCTTGCCGATGGTCTCAGCCAGTTCTCTGGCTTGGGCCTGGGAGGCGACTTTGACGGCCGCTTTTGCGGTCGCTCTCGCCTTGTCGAAGTGCCCCGCCTCCGCGTACGCCGCCGCCAGCGTATCCAGGATTTCCGCGTTCTGATGCCCGGTTAACGTGCACGCGCGTTCGGCAAGCTCGACCGCCCGGCTCCCGTCGCGCAGGTTGGGGTCCGGGTGCGTGGCCAGAATCCACGCCGCTTCGTTGCAGGGCACCGGCCATTCCGGCTGCAGGAGCGTAGCGCGTTCGAAATGTTCAAGCGCCTCGCCGAACCGGTGGGCCATCACCAACGCGCGTGCAAGGATGTTGTGAGCCTTGGGATCGTCCGGTCCGATCCGTAAGGCCTCGGCAAAGTGGCCGATGGCTTCATCAGGCTTACCCAGGGCGAGCAGCGCCGCGCCCCAGTTGTTGTGCGCTTCGGATAAGCTCGGGTCGGCCTCCAGCGCGCGTTCGTAGTGGTGGATCGCTTCGCCAAGCCTGCCCTGCAACCGGAGGGCAATGCCCAGATTGTTGTGCGCGGTGCCAAGGTGAGGATTGATCTGCAGGGCCTGGCGATAGTGATTCATCGCCTCATCACGCTGGCCTAGAGAGTCAAGGGCCAGGCCGAGGTTGCTATGGGCGATGGCATAGTCAGGCCTCAATCGAATGGCCTGACGGTAGTGGCTGACGGCTTCGTGCAACTCGCCCTGCATTGCCAGGGTGTAGGCCAAGTCGTGGTGTGCCTTGGGGTCGTGGGGATCATCCTCGAGAACGTCACGGTATGCGTGAACGGCCTCCTCGAGCCGGCCCTGCTCGAAATAGGCTTGGCCCAGTTGGAGCCCAAGCAGTTCCCGACAAACCTGGAGGGGATCGAAACCCACTGCTCGATTCACCGGCCCGAACCCGATCGCCAGGGCCAAGGCCCCGGCCACCACAATGGAGAATCGCTGGTGCAGGCGCACGTGCTCAGCGCGGACGAGCATCCACGCGGCCAGAACCGCCAAGACCGGAACCGCCGGAATCCGGTACCGTGGCGAATACCAGAACGTCACGGTGACCAGAAGCGGCGTGAAAACGAGCACGAGCTCGGGCCACCAGCAGCCCGGATGGCGCAGCATCAAGAACACGGCGACCACGGCCGGGCCCATCAGCCAGGCGACCGGGATCGGCGCCAGCCAGAGTCGGTCGGCCAGGCCTTCGTGCCGCTCCGCCCGCAGCAGATAGATGTCGCTGATGTTTCGGCTGCTGAGAAAGTAATACAACTTCCTCGCCGCCAACTTGACCGCCCAGAGCGGCTTGAACTTCCACTCGTTCAACCCTTGCCGAAAGAAGAACGCGTCGATCTTACGCCAATTCGGCGGCTGTCCGGTTTCACGCTGGTACACGTGCGCAGCATCCCGGAACATCTCCTCGCGACCGCCACTGATGCCTGGAATCACGGTATAGGTACCCTCGGAGCCCGGGGCATTGCCCTGGCGGAAGGTGATCCCCGCATGGGCGGTGATGGCAATGATCTCCCTGCTGGCCAGCCAGTTATGCACGGTTGCCACGGAGATGATCAGGACCGCCGGCACCACGAACAGGGCTGCCCCTTGCATACGCCGGGGCCAGCGGGCTGACCGAAACAGCGCCCATCCGCCCAACAGCGCGACCAGGAGCATCATGGGCGGGTTGGCCAGACAGTTCAGCCCCAGCAGCAATCCGCCGAGCCCAAAGGCACCGGGCGACCTCGAACGCTCGATGTGCAGCAACTGCATCCACAGCAGAGCAAGCAGCAGGAGCTGGATGCTGGTGGCCAGAAGACGCGTGCTGGCAAACACCGGCTCGTCCAGCAGGAGGAACAAACCGGCGCTCAGCAGCCCGACCGTCGGTCCGAATCGCGATCGGCCGATCAGGGCAACACAGGCCGCGGTGGCCACATGAGCCACCAACTGAAGGTAATAGACCGCCTTCAAGCCGCCGCCGGCCGCGCGGACGAGGCCAAGCAGATAGGGGTACAGAGGGGCCGATAAGAACGGCGTATCGCCCAAGATGGCCCCCCGGGCAATCGCCTCGGCCCACCGCCAGTAAACCTTCGCGTCGCTGATGGGCGTTTGCGCCAGCGGGTTCTCGTCGAGGTACTCGCCGAGGATCAAACCACCCTGGGCCAGCCCCACCAGACACAGCCCGAGGAGGATGGGCCAGAACCAGCGGGACACCCTCTTTCCACCAGCCTCCCCACCCGCCGCAGACAGGTCGCGGAAAGCGGTTCCGAGGGCCGCCGTTTCGGGCTCACCCTGCTGCTGATCTATGTGCGACACATCCATACCCACGCCCGGGGACGGCTGAACACTCTCGCCACGCCATACCGTCGGCCACGTTTATGATATGCGGAAGCGGTCAGAATAGGGACGCGTATTCTCGCACCTTTCCGTGCGAAGTCGAGCCTGTCTCGCTGCTGGACGGTAGCACGTATGGGGCGATGTACGTGAATTTACGCGGACCACAGGCTCCGTCACAGAGCCTGTGGTCCGCCTGTTGACACTTTGGTTGGTTTCGACCAGCGAAGCCGCCCACCGACGACCGCCTGGTCCCTCTCAGTTAGCGTCTGCGACGCAGCAACACCAGGCCACCCAGTGCCAAAAACGAGAGCGTGCCCGGCTCGGGGATGGTGAGGACAAAGCCACGCACCTGCGCATTGACCTCGTCATACCCCCAGCCCGTGACCACAGGCTGGCCAAGGTCATTCACGCCCACGCTATACGCACGCCGTAGGTTGCCCGTGAAATTGCCCAGGATCCCATGGTCATCAGCCCACTGGGTCAGGTCGATGTAGGTCCAATTGGCCGGGTCCGGATCACTGATGTCCCAGAGGACGGCTTTTTCCATCCCCGGGTACATCATGCCGCACGCCCAATCGTTGTTCGGGCCCATCCCGTAGACGACGGCATTGTTGGTGTAATTCTCGGCCGCCGGATCGATCGGCAACTCCGCGATGGTCCAGCTTTCACCGCCCCCGAGGTCGTACACGTAGGGGTAGTCCCCGGTCCTGCCATCACTAACGGGTGAACGCCCACCGATCAGGCTACCGTCCAGGCTCACCGACCAGGCCTCCCCAACGAGCGTACCGTCAAGACCGCTGAAGAAGGTCTCGGTCGCGTCTGCGCCGCCGGCGTACGCGCCGCCGGTGTACCAGGCGTTCTGCCGGGTACCACCGATCGGCCGACTGCCGGCTATGATCCCGGCCCCACCACAGCCGTTCCACTCCATATTGCTATACCTAGTCGGCTTGTACTTGGAGTAGTTCGCTGAAGGCGGGTTGCCCGATCCCTTAACCGCGTTCCCGTAATCGTTCTTGTCCTGATAGTGGGCATACCACACATCCGACATACTGCCGACCAGGGTGTTCGCAACTCGCATGACCAGGGGGGTGGCCCCTGTAGCGCATGTCACCGTGCTCCAGGTGGCGCCCCCGTCAGTCGAGATAAACGTGGTGGGGGCGTCCTTGGTGGAACCGTCCCACGCTGCATAAGCGAGCAGCTGCTGGTTCGCCTCCACGGTGCGATATCCGATACCCGTCGCACCGGAAAGCGTGAACCAGCAGCTGCGCGCTTATGCAGCGTGGGACGGTTCCACCAAG
>CAZOIA010000053.1:0-28576 GCA_964579675.1 uncultured Planctomycetales bacterium
TCTTGTGGCGGGCGGGAAACTGCACAGCGTACTTCTTCCCGGAGGCGGGAGGCGCGTACGAGTACGCCCAAGTCACGTTCCCAGAGGTTGAGTTTCACACCTTCCGCGTCGAGTCCGCTGGGGCTCTCCATACCCTGTACGTGGATGGTAACTCCGTGCTTTCAACAGACCTACAGTCTCCGGCAGGCTTGACGACTAAGGTCGTTTTCGGCTTTACCAAGCAATTCGATAATGTGCCGACGGAGAGTGAGTGGGACTACGTATATGTAGGGGACGTCCCCGAACCTTCAACAATGCTCCTGGTGACTGCGGGGCTGGCCCTTGCGCGTCGGCGGAGAGGACTCAGATCTGGACCGCGGTGATCTACGAGACAGAACGCTTCGAGAATGGTTCTTGATTCGGAGGGTTAAGGAGGTATCACATGGTCTCCCTGGAAATGAGGATGTTGCTGGCCTGTCACTTGGTTTTGCTGACGTGCGCTTCCGCTCCGCTTTGGGCGGACTGCAGCGGCATTAGGGTGGAGCGAAACGGCGAGGTGCGGTCGTATCCGCCAGGCCCCGGCTGCGATGGGCTACTGAACGAAGTATCCGTGGGAGAGACTACCGTTACGTTTCTTGACCTGGCACGTTCATACAATGGCCAAGACAGCACGGTGTATTACATCTACGTGAACTACTCTACACCCGTGACGGTCAGGATGGGTGCGGGCTCGAACCCTCAGAACAAGAACATCGCCGTCAGCCTGCGGTACGGACAGGGCAGCAGCAGTTGGGTGCCCTTCACGTCCGTAGACATCGATCTGTCTGACTGCCAATCTTCACATGTTCTCACGAGCTACGTCGGCGATCCCAGTGAGACCGATCCTTTCGTTTCTGACGTCACACAGGTCAGAGCCAACGGCGAGTGCTCGCTTTGGGTCAAAGGGGACGTGACGGGACCGATCGAGTGCGAGTGGATCCTTCAGACCGTGATCATCCGACGCCTCACCTCGACCGGCTCAGTTGTCGTTAATGGTGACATCGCTGACCTGACCGTCGGTCAGCCTGAAGGCGACTATTGGGGCCCTCAGGCGTGTGAGGGTTTGATCTCCTGCACCGGCTCAGTGACGGACCGGCTCAGGATCTTCGGCACGCTCATACATGGGACAGGCCTGACGGGCACGATCGACGTGGGCGGGGATATTGCCGCCTCGGTCTTGGACTTCTTCATCACCGAGGGCTCGACCGCGGGAGCCTGGGTCCACGTGGCCGGTGACGCCCTCGGGGACGTCAGGCTTCTCTCGAACTTCCAGGGCGACATCTGCGCCGCGAACCTGGATTCGTCGAACGTCATGTGTCAGCCGAACATTCACATTGAGCCCGGCTGCGAGGACGGCGTGTTCCAGGGGACGTGGACAGTGTGCGAGGAGACGCCGTCGTGTTTGGCTTGTCCGGCCACGGAACCTGATCCGGCGGACGAAGCTTAGGGGGTGGTGATCACCAAGATGCTGTTCTGGACGGCCGGGGCGATGGCCGACTCGCATGAGCTGTATCTGGGGACCGATCCGGGAAATCTGGAACTCAAAGGCAGTCTGGTCCATCCATTTTGCAACCTCGGCGGCCGACGAGCCCGGTTCCCAGCAGCACCAGCATAAGGGATGTCGGTTCGGGAATGCCCATGAAGTCCCACCTCACGCTGACTCCCGGCTCATCGATGTAGAACAGATTAAGGAGTACGCCGGTAACGGGAAGCGGCCAGAGATCCGTTGCGCGTTGGAAAACATCGTTTTCCGTCAGTGAGTTCACAATGACCTCGTGCCCGGCGGCGTCGGCAACCCGGATAGTCAATGTATCGCTCATCCCGTTGGTGGCAGTGGCAAGGAAACCGCCGAGATCCGGATCAGATGACAGGTCGTAAACGCCCGGCTGGGTGTACCAGTCACCGATCGTGTCGAAGTCATTACCGTATCCGATAGTGAGTTCATATCCCGTCTCGGGGTCGTAGGGATAGGGAGGACTTGCGAACGCATAGGGATCGCCATACCAGATCACTTCGTCGGCGTAGAGCGGAGCGGCAACGCAGAGGAAGAGGGCAAGAGCATACCGCGACATCGGCGAAGCCTTTACTTGAACGCACCCCGCTCGGGGCCGGGGAATAAAGGAAGCCTTGCTGATGCTCTCAGTATCCCAACCACCGGCGGCCCCGGCGGCGAACCAGCCCGGCTCCGAGAAGGAGGAGCGGCAACGTCGTTGGCTCCGGCACGCCCAGGAATTGCCAGCCCATTGAAACCCCCGTGTCCTCGATCCTAATGAGATTGAGCAGCACACCGGTAACGGGAACCGGAAGTGAAGAAAGGTCAGCGACTTGAAAGACAAAGCTTTCCTCGTAATCGACCTCGAGCTTGTAGCCGCCGTTGTCTGTAAACCCTATCGTCAGTATATCGTCAATCCCGTTGGCTGCAAAACTGAGGAAGCCACTGAGGCCCGGGTCGGATGATAGGTCATACACGCCAGGCTCAGTGTACCAGTCACCGATCGTGTTCGACTCTTCCCCATAGCCCAGGGTCAGTTCATATGGAGTGCTGGAAGGGAGCGGGAAGTTTGGGTTTACCAAGCTGATAATGTCCCCCGTCCAGATGACGTTGTCCGCGTAGAGCGGCCCTGCAACGCAGAGCAAGATGGCGATAGCGTATCTTAACATGGGTGAAGCCTCCGGTCACGTGCAGGGAATAAAGCGCCTCCCTCGGTACTCCACGGACAGCGCTGGCCTGGAGCGACGCTCGTCGAACCTGGTTCCGCTGTGTCTTATCGGCATTTCACTCGACCCCCGACGAGTGGCGATCGGCCAGCCCTGCTGCGGCCCGAGTCAGAAATGGGGACGCAGTTGGTTTTGCCACGGCAGGCGAACGGTGTGCAATGACGCCCCGTCGTGTTTGCCCTGCCCGGCCACGGAACCCAGTCCGGCAGACGAAGCTCAGGACGTGGTGGTCACGAAGATGCTGTTCTGGACGGCCGGGGCGATGGCCGACTCGCATGAGCTGTATCTGGGGACCGATCCGGGAAATCTGGAACTCAAAGGCAGTCTGGTCTATCCATTCTACGACCCGGCCGGCCTGGAGCCGAACAC
This sequence comes from uncultured Planctomycetales bacterium, assembly GCA_964579675.1. Lineage (GTDB taxonomy): Bacteria > Planctomycetota > Phycisphaerae > UBA1845 > PWPN01 > CAZOIA01. Next base: position 3,106 of record CAZOIA010000053.1, read on the forward strand.
GCAGTACCACTGGCGCGTCGATGAAGTCAACGGCGGGGGCACGACCACGGGAGACGTCTGGACGTTCACCACGGCGGGCCCGCCTGGCCGACTGCCTCAGGTCCGTTGACTGCCGATGCCAATCTGATACCCTGATCCCTGTGGGCAGTGACCTTTGCGCGGCAAGGCGTAATCCAGGGAGGCGTGGCCGAGCGGCTGAAGGCGACGGTTTTGAAAACCGTTAGGCGTGAAAGCGTCTCGGGGGTTCGAATCCCTCCGCCTCCGATTACCCCTGATGAAACCTCGCGAGGACAGGCACGCCGCCATCGACGATAAAGCATTCCCCTCCCGAAGACATTCTCGAATCTCGGCCGCGATCACCTGATTCTCCCCGTGTCGGTTACAGCAGTACGCCTGGAGGCACGAGCAGGTTTAGCGTTCGGTCACCTGAAGAGCTGATCACGGGCCGCCTCAGTAATGGCCACGACCGCGGGATGTTTGATCCGGCGCTCCACGGTAATAGCGTAGAACCGCTCGCTGCTGCCCTCGATGGAACCGATGGGCTCGACGTCGTAGCCGCCGGCGACCTCGTTTATGATCACGTCGTGAGCCGCAAAGAATCCCAGCCCCTGCTGACCGAACACCCTCATCAGCTCGATGTCCTCGAACTCGGCGACCACGCTGGGGCGAACGCCTACCGAGTCAAACCATTTCTCCAGCGTTCCCCGCATGGAGGCATTGTCTGTTGGAAGCAGTGCCGGCTTGCCGTCGAGCGATTGGGGAAAGCCATTCCGCAGTTCACGGGCCAGCGCCGGCGAGGCAAAGAAAGCGATACCACATTCACCGAGCAGGTGGCTGAACGCGCGGACCTTGATGTCGGGCCCGATTGGGGCGTCGGACAAAACGAGGTCCAGTTCGTGAATTGACAGTTGCGGGAGCAACTGTGTCGGCGTTCCCTCATAGCAGACGACGCGAACGGGGTCTGCCAGGTGAAAGACGGGCTCAAGGAGTCGGTAAGCGACGACCTTCGGCAGAACATCGTGGGCCCCAACGTTGAGCCGCAGCGACGGACCGCTTGATCCACCCTTCATTGCGTCCACAAACTCGCGGCCGAGTGAAAAGATCTCCTCGGCGTATCTATATGCGACCCGGCCGCTATCGGTGAGGGCAAGGCGACGCCCGACGCGCGCGAAGAGCCGCTCACCCAACGCCTTCTCGAGTTCACGCAACTGGGCCGATATTGTTGGCGGAGCCAGTCGTAGCTTTTCGCAGGCGGCCGCGATCGTCCCTTCTCGTGCGACAACCCAGAAGTAGAACAGATGGTGATAATTGAGCCAGTCCACGCCGCGATTATACGTCGGATTAAGCTAACGGTCAATTCCATATTTTCTATTTGCCTAAGTGTGAATCGGGGGGTATATTGGTAGTACCGGCGGGGAGTTTCTTTACGGGAAAAGGCCCGGCAGGCGACGCACAGGTCCGCTTGTGGGGCGTCGTGGTGAGCCCCCTTCGGGGGAGCCGGTCGCGGCCCCCTGGATTAGGTGGTAGACTCACATGGCAACTAGTGCTAACGACCCAAGGCCGGCAGGCAATTCTCGAGGGGGCCCGGCAGAGGGAGTGCCGTCTCAGCATGGTTGAGCGGGCATCCCCTGGCAGGCGAACAGGGGACAGGTTGCCAGGGTGTCACTCGTCCAGCCGAAAGGCAGAGGCGGAATCGGAAACCAGCCCTTCAGCATGAGGCCGCATCCATGATGAGGAAACAGACATGGACCGCTTGAAGAACATCGTGGTTGGTGTCGATTTCTCACGGTCCTCCGAAAACGCACTTGCCCAGGCCATGCGTATCGCCCATTGGAACGCGGCGAAGCTGCACGTTGTCCACGTGATCGAGCCGTTGATCGCGACGAGCCTGGCCGATGCTTACGGCGTTCCGGACGTGGATACGTGGGACGGCTTTGGGAGCGTAGCCCGTGAACGCACCGCTGCCATGATCTCCGCGGCCCGGGATCTCAACGCGCAGACCGCCCAGACGGGGCCCGTTCACGTGGAGATCGATGTTGAGATCCTGTTTGGCAATCCATTTGTCCACCTTCTGCGCGAGGTCCGGGACGTGTCCGCGGGATTGCTCGTGCTCGGCTCGCACGGTTCGTCCGATTCAAGTCAAGGTCCCGGTGGGCTCGCGATCAAATGTATGCGGAAAGCTCCGACGAACGTGATGCTCCTTCGCGAAGTCAGGTCGGAACCGTTCAAGCGCATCGTGGCGTGCGTGGGCCTTTCCGACATTTGCCGTCTTGTGGTCGAGCAGGCGATCCGCATCGCACGTCAGGATAAGAGTTCGCTGCGCGTGTTACACTTGTACAGACTGCCCGGGGAGGCTGTTCACGACGGGGCGCCAACGCCGGGAGCGTCGCCGGAATCGCAACAGCAGTTTGAGAATCGCCTTGATGGGCACCTGAGAGAACTCCTTCCGCCGTTCGGGTCCGAAATGAGTGGATTGAAGGTTGAAATCCATCCTGCGGATACTCCGGACGAGAAGGATGGTGTCATTGAGTTTGTGAGGTCCTCGGCGGCAGATCTTGTCGTCCTCGGAACCCGTGGCCGCCCCGAGTTAAAGGGCACACCCAGCCCCACGACGGCGGAACGGATCGTGCGTGAAACGCCCTGTTCCGTCTTGGCGATCAAGCCGGAGGACTTCAAGTACGACGTCGGTGGAGCGTCCAGGAGGCGGTAGAGAGGATCGTACGCACGACGCTCGGGCGCACGAGTGGTGTGAAGCGCGAACAGGGGCCATAAGCGAATTGGCCGGCACCACTGCAACCGAATAGATGAGCAGGGCACCCACCGCCAAGCGAAAGGGAGGTACGCATGAAACAGTATCAGAGCATCCTGGTTTGCATTGACAAGCCCGATCGGGATTGTCGGATGCTGGATTACACCGGGGCCATCTGCCGGGTGGCCGAAACGAAGAAAATTCATCTCTTGCACGTGGCCTCGGGGGCAGCGCCCGCTCCTAACGAAGCGGCGTCGGAAGGGTCGAGGCCCGCCGCGATCACCGCCGATACGTTGCGTGTACTGGCCGCGGAGCACCTGAAAGGACATGGCAACGAGGAACTGATATGCCAGGTGGTTACCGGAACACCGCTGGTTGAGATACTGCGATACGCGCTCGACAAAGAGATTGACCTGATCGTTGTCGGGCGTCACCCCGTTGACGGGGAGAAAGAAGAGCCGGGAGCAGTCCTGGCTCGGCGTATCACCCGCCAGGCCACCTGCTCCGTGCTGGTGTTGCCGGAAAACGCGCGGACCAAGGCCGACAAGATCCTCGTCCCCGTCCGGGATTCCCAGTGCTCAGCCAACGCCGTGGACAGGGCCTGTCGTATTGCCGCCGTTATCGACGGGACGGTCTGTTGCCTGAACGTGTTCCCCGTCGGCAGCGGGCATTCCAGAGTGGGTTCGACGCTCGAAGAGCACACCGCCCTGCTGGAGAGAAATGCCAGGCACGAGTGTGAGAGACTTCTGGTCGGGGTGGACACCGGCGAAGTGAAGGTTGAGATCAAATGCGTGCCTGACCTTTACTCTCAGCCGGTGTCGATCATTCTGAACGAGATCGGGAACGAATCGGCTGATTTGGTAGTGATCGGCGCGCGGGGACGCACTGGAGCAGCGGGCGTCTTGCTCGGCAAGGTGACCGAAGAACTCATTCGTCAGAGCCCCGTAGCGGTGCTGGCCGTGAAGAAGAAGGGCGAATGCATCGGTATCCTCCAGGCGTTGTTGATCGTGGCCGGATAAGAAGTACACCTCAGGATCTGTTGAGTTCCGGAAAGCCTGCTCAAGGAGCGCGCAGCCATGTGCGCCAATTGACACCGATCGAGAAGAAAGGGGGCCGGCAGGGGTCGAACCTGGGGCCACGGGCTCGGACAAAGGATCGGCCCCCGCGGTGCAAAGGCGAGTATGACGGCGGGAGCGATGGAGTATCGAGGTGCGGCATGACCGTTTCACGCAATCCAACTCCGGAAAGGATGATCGAGCAACAGATGCGGAACTGGGAGCTTGCCCGCTCCCAGCAGCCCGATTCATCCGCAAAGGCACCCGGGCAGGGGGCGGATTTCGTCACGATAACCAACAATGTGGGCGGGGGTGGGGGCGACATGGCAAACCTGCTCGGCAAGCGGCTCAACTGGCCGGTCTTTGACCGCCAGATCCTCAAGGAGATGGCGGACGATGATGAGGTGCGAACCCGGCTGTACCAGTCCATGGACGAGCGGAAGCTCGGGTTCTTCGAAGAGGCTTTCCGATCCTTCATGAGGAGGGAGTTCTGCCGGAACGACTACTTCCGCCACTTGACCAGGACGTTTCTGTGCCTGAACTGCCAGGGGCCGGCCGTTTTCGTCGGCCGGGCCGCCGATTTGATCCTGCCCAAGAGCGCGGGGCTGCGGGTCAAGGTCGTCTGCTCGCTCGATCGGCGGATCCGGAACTTCGCCGAGCATACCGGGCTCAGCAAGAAGCGGGCCGCCAGGGAGGTGGACCGCATCGACCGGGATCGGGCGGAGTTCATCCGGAAGCACTTCAACCTCGAGGTCAACGAGCCCAGCCGATTCGATCTGCTCATCAACGTGGAACGCTTCTCGACCGAGCAGTCGGTGGAACTGGTCTTGTCGGCACTCAAACTGCGGGGGATCTCGATCTGAGGGCCCCCGTGGTGCACCCGGGGGCTTCTGCTGGAGACATCGCGGAGAATCTGGTAGCCTGGGCGCACGCTTACGCAGGGAGACCTAGGCTCCTCGTGAAACCTGCCTGGCCGAAACCGCTAAGTTGCACCTGTTCAAAGCCTGAGAGGGAACAAGCACGGCGTGAACGGCCCTGAGCGGATGGAGTGTTGAGGCAGGGTAGTCTGGAAGATCAGGTATCGTGTGTTCAGCGGAGCCCTGTTATGGCTGAGACGATCGAGGCTTTTGTCGATAAGCTTCAGGCCGATGGCGTCAAGACCGGGAGGGAGGCGGCGGAGAAGATCCGTGCCGAAGCCGAGCAGCATGCCCGCCATCTGATTGAAGAGGCTCAGGCGCGGGCCGAAAAGATCATCGACCACGCAGACGCGGAAAGCGGGAGGCTGCGCGCGAAGACCGAAACGGAACTGAAACTTGCCGCCAGGGACACCGTGATACGGTTGCAGGAGGCCCTCACGCGAGCCTTGCAAGGCCTCCTGGCCGCCGCCGTAGCCGACAAGCTCAATGACCCTGAGTTCCTTCAGGGACTCCTGCACGATATCGTCATGCAATACGTCCGGGCTGATACCGAAGGCATCAGGGCCGTCACGATAAACGTCTCCGAGGAGATGCGCCATCAGTTGACCCACTGGGCCTTACAAGTACTGCACAAGGATCTCGTGACTTCGGGAACGAGCGTGGATCTCCACGCGTCCCTGGCCGGCGCGGGCTTCGAATACACGGTTTCAGACGGGACGGTTGAGGTTACCGTCGAATCGGTGGTGGAGATTCTGTCCGAACTGGTTGGCCCTGAGGTGCGCGAAATGGTGGCTGGCGCAGTGACGGGCGCCAACGAGGCGGATCCCGATAGATAGAATGCGGCCATGAAGGGCGAGAGCTGTTACTACATTATAGCTTTGCCTGCGTTGGGGGATTTGGGCACCGCGCCGCCGCTTCGGCCTGGGCAGTTGCTGGAACATCTTATGGACAGCCCAGGCCCACGGGCCCCGGTCGAGGCTCTGTTCCTGTTCGATGACCTGCTCGAGCGTGAGGCATTTCTGGCCGGCGAGCTGGAGGAGGTTCACCCGCTCGTTCTGACGCGCGGCCAAGCACGGAACGAGGCCCCCCTGCCGGCGTACCTGACTTCAGACGCACGAGAGATGTCTGGACCCCTCGAAGTCGATGCTTTGTGGGACGCATGTTTTCGCCACGCCGCCAAGGTTGCCCACAAGTACGCAAGTCGCTTCCTGGCGGGCTGGGTCGGCCACGAAGTCGGGCTGCGAAACGCCTTGGCGACGGCGAGAGCCAGGCGGCTGGGGCTCGATGAAAGTGACTATCTGGTCGCGACGGACCTGGCCGAGACGGATGAGGATTTCACCACCCTGCTGAGCGAATGGGCCGCGGCACTGACCCCTCTGGCAGGGCTTCGGGGGCTGACCACCGCCCGTTGGGCCTGGCTCGCCGAACACGATGCGTGGTTTACCTTCAGCGACGACGAGTTGGCGGCATACGCCGCCAAGCTGATACTGTTGCACCGATGGCGCCGATCGGCCGAGGCCGGCGAGGAGGGCCCGGTCGCCGAAGAAACCAGCGAATCGTCAGGATCTCTCGAGAGGACAGCCTGGTGAATGGCAAGATAGTAGCCGTTTACGGGAACCTGGTGATTGCCGAGACGAACGGCCGCGTCGTTCAAAACTCCGTGGGTTATTGCGTGCGCTCTGATGAAAGGCGACTGCTGTGCGAGGTGATCCGTGTTCGTGGGCAAATGGCCGACCTGCAGGTCTTTGAAGAGACCCGTGGACTGATGGTGGGGGACCAGGTGGAGTTCCGCCGCGAGATGCTCTCGGTGGTGTTGGGGCCGGGTTTGCTGGGGCAGATATACGACGGCCTGCAAAACCCGCTGCCGGAACTCGCCGAAGAGGTGGGCTTCTTCCTGGAGCCGGGCAGGTACGTACACGGCCTGCCGACGGACAGGAAGTGGGCATTCACGCCTACCGTCGCGGTCGGCGCGGCTGTTGAGGCAGGCGACGTCCTCGGAACCGTTCCCGAGGGACTGTTTACGCACCAGATCACGGTTCCCTTCAGTTGGCGGGGCCGGTTTACCGTCGGGAAGATCGCTGAAGCAGGCCGGTATACGATCGAGCAGGAAATCGCCACGCTGACGGATTCTTCGGGTCAGGCCTCCGGGGTAACGATGCAGCAGACCTGGCCGGTGAAGGTTCCGTTGAACGTGTCCCACCGGCGTCTGATGCCGACCGAGCCGTTGGTGACCCGGGTCCGGATCATCGATTCGATGTTCCCTGTCGTTCGCGGCGGGACGTATTGTATTCCCGGGCCCTTCGGTGCGGGCAAGACGGTGCTGCAGCAGATAACGTCGCGTCACGCCGAGATCGATATCGTGATCGTGGCTGCCTGCGGCGAGCGGGCCGGTGAAGTCGTCGAGACGCTCCGCGAGTTGCCCGGACTGATCGACCCCCGCACCGGCAGGAGCCTGATGGAGCGCACGATTATCATCTGCAACACCTCGGCCATGCCGGTGGCGGCCCGTGACGCGTCGGTCTATACGGCAGCGACGCTGGCTGAGTATTACCGCCAGATGGGTCTGCACGTGCTGCTCCTGGCCGACTCGACTTCGCGATGGGCCCAGGCGATGCGTGAGCTGTCCGGGCGGTTGGAAGAGATCCCCGGCGAAGAGGCGTTCCCAGCGTACCTGGAGAGCCGCATCGCGGCTTTCTACGAGCGGGCCGGGGCCATCGAACTCAAGGACGGGCGGATCGGATCGCTCACCATAGGCGGCACGGTTAGCCCCGCCGGCGGCAACTTCGAAGAGCCGGTCACGCAAGGAACTCTGAAGGTGGTTGGCGCGTTCCACGGGCTTTCACGCGGGCGCAGCGATGCCCGGCGGTATCCGGCCATCGACCCGCTGGACTCCTGGAGCAAGTACGTCGGCATCATCGCCCCGGACAAGGTGACCAGGATGAGGGCCCTGCTCGTCCGGGGCAACGAAGTCCAGCAGATGATGACCGTCGTCGGCGAAGAGGGCACTTCGATCGAGGATTTCACGATTGCCCTCAAGGCGGACGTTTTCGACACCTGTTTTCTACAGCAGAACGCATTTGACGAGGTGGACGGGGCCACGCCGGCGGAAAGGCAGATTTCTACCTTCGACAAGATCCTGGAGGTCATCGAGCTGGATTTCGACTTCAAGGACAAGAACGAGGCCCGCAAAACAATCGTCCGGATATCGGACCTGCTGCGGAACTGGAATTACGCCGCTGCCGACAGTGATGAATACCGGCAGTTGCTCGAGCAGATCGATCGTTTCATTGCCATGAACGGGCGTGAGGAATGAGGAAGTACTACGACGAGATTACGCGTATCGCCGGCAACGTGGTGACGGTCAAGGCCGGCAACGTGGGCTACGATGAACTGGCGGTCATCACCTCCGATCACGGAAGCTCGCTGGCCCAGGTCATTCATCTGGAAGGCCAGCAGGTGAGCCTTCAGGTGTTCGCCGGCACCCAGGGGATCTCGAACAATGATCGCGTCCGGCTCCTCCACAAGCCCATGCAGGTGCCTTTCTCGGAGGATCTGCTGGGCAGGGTATTCGACGGGTCGGGACGACCTCGAGACGGTCGGGGCACGATCGAGGTCGAGAAGATCGACATCGGTTCGCCCGCGGTGAATCCCGTCAAACGAAGAAGACCGGACAAGATGGTCGAAACCGGGATCCCGATGATCGACGTGTTCAATTCGCTGGTGGAATCGCAGAAGCTCCCCATCTTCTCGGTGCCCGGCGAACCTTACAATGAGCTGTTGGCCCGGATCGGTCTTCAGGCCGATGCCGACATCATCATCCTGGGCGGCATGGGGCTGAGGTACGACGATTATCTGAAGTTCCAGCAGGCTTTTGAAGAGGGCGGGGTGCTCGGCCGGACGATCATGTTCATCCACACCGCCGCCGATCCGGTCGTCGAGTGTCTGCTCGTGCCGGATTTGTGCCTGGCCGTCGGCGAACGATTCGCGCTGAAGGACAAGCGCATCCTGGTCCTGCTGACGGACATGACCGCCTTCGCCGATGCGTTGAAGGAAATCGCGATCATCATGGAGCGGATTCCGTCGAACCGCGGTTATCCGGGCGACCTTTATACCCAGTTGGCCAAGCGATACGAGAAGGCGGTCGATTTCGACGGCGCCGGGTCGATGACCGTGCTGGCCTGCGTGACGATGCCCGGCGACGACGTGACCCATCCGGTACCGGACAATACCGGCTACATCACGGAAGGGCAGTTTTACCTTCGCAACGGCAGGATCGAGCCGTTCGGATCGCTTTCGAGGCTCAAGCAGCAGGTCAACGGTGAGACCCGCGACGACCACCGGGCGATCATGGACGCCTGCATCCAGCTCTACGCCCTGTGCCGCGAAAGCCGCGAAAAACGCGACATGGGGTTCGAAATGTCCGACTGGGACAGGAAACTCCTCAAGTACGGGACTCTCTTTGAGGAAAGGATCATGGACCTGTCGGTGAACATTCCGCTGTTCGAGGCCCTGGATCGCTGCTGGGAGACTCTGGCCGAGTGCTTCGAGCCGGCGGAGACCGGCATCCGCAGAGTGATTATCGAGAAACATTGGCCCGAATCGAAACGTGGCAAAGAAGATCAGGACAACTCGACCTGAGCTAAAGCGCTACCGCGACGCGCTCAACCGCTACGAGCGCTATCTGCCGATGCTGAAGCTCAAACAGCAGCAGCTCCAGGTAACGCTTCGCGAGGTGGACCGCAACCGTCGGGAAGTGGCGGAATCCGTCCGGGAGGCGACTCGGGAGTTTCAGCGTTACGAGGTCGTCACCGCCGACGTCGCGGGTCTGAACGTTCGCGAATTGGCCAGGCCCCAGGAGGTCAGGACTTCAAAGGCCAACATCGCCGGGGTAAACATTCCGGTCTTCGAGGAGGTCACCTTTCCGCAGGCTTCCTACAGCCTCTTCGGGACGCCCCCGTGGGTTGACCGTGCGTTGGCCGACCTTCGCGAACTCAACCGCCGACAGGCCAGGCTCGACGTGCTTCGCCGGCAGCATGACCTGCTTCATCATGAGCTGACACGGATCATCCAACGGGTCAACCTGTTCGAGAAGGTCAAGATCCCCGAGGCCCAGGAAGCCATTCGGGTCATTCGCATCAAGCTGGGCGACGAGATGACGGCGGCGGTCGGCCGGGCCAAGATCGCCAAGAGCAAACTCGCCACGATGCCTTTGTCGGAAGCGAACGGTTTCGCAGACTTCATCGGGGAGAAGGAACGGGGCTCATGATCGTGAAGATGCGCAAGGTCTACGCCGTGACCCGCAGCCGGGACCGCGACCGTCTGCTCGAATGCATTCGCGATCTGGGTGTGGTGCATCTGGCCCCTGTCGCCCCGGTTCGTCCCGTCGCCAGCGAAAAAACCGTCGCGGCGATTGCGAACATCGAACGTGCCCTTCAGATACTCTCAAACATAAGGCGCGCCGGTCAGGCACCGGACATTCCCGTGGTCGAGGCAGCTCAGGCGGCACTCGACATTCAGCGACGCTCAGCCGAAGGACGGAACCGGCTGGTCGCCCTGCACCGTCAACTCGAACAACTGAGTCTCTGGGGCGACGTTGAACTCCGGCAGTTTGAGCAGCTTCGTGAGGCGGGCATTGACGTGCAGTTCCTCTCCGTAGCGTCCAAGGACGCCAGTGAGATTGAGGCGGAGTGCGTCCAGGTGATCAGCCCCCTTCCCGGCAAGCGTTCTCTGGTTGCGGTGATCGATCGCAGGGGCGAGCCCCGGTTGCCCGACCGGGCGGACAGACTCCCTCTGCCCCGGCGGGATGCGCCTTCCATCCGGGCCGAGGCAGCCGAGATCGATGCCGAAATGAAACGGGACGCCCGCCGTCTGGCCGGGCTGGCCCATCTGACAGGCAAGATGAGGGCCGAGCTTAGCGGACTGCGGCAACAGGCCGAATACACCGTCGCCATGCGCGGCGCCCTGGGCAGCGAGCATTTTTTCGCCATCCAAGGCTGGGTGCCGGCAGAGAAGAGCGGGTCGCTGGCGACCGCCATCGCTGATGCCGGCATCGAAGCAGCCGTGCAGACACTTGACCCCGCCCCCGACGAAGCCCCGCCCACGTTGATCCGCTCTCCATACTGGACAAGGCCCATCGAAGGGCTCTTCAAGATACTGGGGACCGTTGTCGGCTATCGCGAGTTCGATGTATCGGCACCGTTCATGATCGCCCTGCCGATCTTCGCCGCCATGCTGATAAGTGACGGCGGATACGGCGTGGTGCTGTTTCTGACGCCGTTGCTGCTGTACAAGAAGGCGTCCAAGGTGCTGGGGCGCGAGTTCACCCAGCTTGTGATGGTCGTCGGCGCGGTGTCTCTGGTCTGGGGTTTTCTTTGCGGTAGCTTTTTCGGCTGCACGCTGTATACGCCGCCGGTTCCCGTCAACCTGTCGCAGCAGTCCCGATCGCTGCTGATGAAGCTCAGCTTCGGGCTCGGGGCGATCCATCTGAGCCTGGCCCAGATCTGGCAGGCGGCGTGGTTGTACCCCGACCTGCGCTTCCTCAACAGGGTGGGCTGGGCTACCTTCATCTGGGGTATGCTTGGCGTGGTCCTGTTCTTCGTGCTGAAATCGCCCGTGGGCTGGGATACCCCTTGGCCGTACTTCCTGATCGCAGGTGCCGTTATGGCGATACTGTTCGCGCGTCCCAGTCGGAACATCGCCAAGACGCTCGGCCTGGGAATCGCCGACTTCCCTCTCTCGTTGCTCTCAGCGTTCTCGGACGTCATCAGTTACGTTCGCCTGATGGCGGTCGGTCTGGCCAGCAGCGTATTGGCAGCCAACTTCAACGAATTGGCGCTGGGCACGGGCTCCTGGCCGCTGATGGTGGTGGTGCTGTTGCTCGGGCACGGCCTGAACCTCGGGCTCGCACTGATAGCCCTGTTCGCGCACGGCGTGCGCTTGAACATGTTGGAATTCTCCAATAACCTTGGGATGCAATGGACCGGGTATTCTTACCATCCCTTCCTTAAACAAACGACCTAGGAGCACCGAAGATGATCGCAGGTATGGCATCGGACAGCCTTTCGACTATGGGAATGGCGGGCATGCTGGCGGTTACCGATACATTCTGGCGTTTCCTCGGCCAGATGGGTGACGTACTGATGTTGGGACTGGCGGCCCTGGGTAGCGCGGTTGCCATCGGCATAGCGGGCCAGGCAGCGGCCGGGGCCTGGGCCAAGGAGGCGAAGGCCGGACGCAACCTCAGCTTCACCTACATCATTCTTGTGGGCATGCCCATCAGCCAGACCCTCTACGCAATGATCGTCATGAACAACATGCGTTCAGTTATCGACAACCCCGAGGTGAGCGTTGCCAACGCAGGTTTGCTGCTCGGCATCGGCCTGGCGACCGGCATAGGCGAAATGTTCTCTGCCTGGATGCAGGGGAAGATCGGCGTGGCGGGTATACGTGCCCTCAGCGAGGGCGAGGGCAAGGGTTTCGCCTTCCTCATTATCGCCATGGGCATCGTCGAGACCGTCGGCGTGTTCACGATGGTGTTCATGCTCGGCATGATCCCGTCCGTTTGAAACCTTACGGCGAGACATGAGCGCCCTTTGCGAGCACGTTCTTCCACAAGGGTCCTCCTTGGTTGCGGACCATGAAAAGACGGTCCGCCTTAGGCGTGGAACATCAGCCAAGAGGGAGCTGTCCAGTGCTCGATAAGATGTTTCACCTCCGCCGGCACGAGACCACCGTCGGCCGCGAGATCATAGGCGGCGTGGCGACGTTCATGGCGCTCTCGTACATCGTGGTCGTGCAGCCGGCGGTCTTGAGCGACGGGCGCATGGCCCAGCCGATGGACCACGGCGGCGTGTTCGTTGCAACATGCGTGTGCAGCGCGTTTGCGTGCATCCTGATGGGGCTGTGGTCCAACCTGCCCATCGCCCTGGCCCCGGCGATGGGGCATAACTTCTTCTTTGCCTTCACCGTGTGCGGCTCGCTGGCCATGGCCTGGTCGTGGCAGGAGGCTCTGGCGGCCAACATGATCGCCGGGGCGGTGTTCGTCGCCCTGGCGGCAGGCGGGCTGCAGGAGTCGCTGATCCGCGGCATCCCCGACTCGCTCAAGTACGCGATCGCGGCCGGCATCGGGCTGCTCATTGCCTTCAGCGGGCTGCAGTGGGGCGGGCTCATCGTCAACGACCCGGCCGTCTACGTCCGGCTCGGCAAGCTTGGCAGCCCGGTGGCACTGCTCACGCTCTTCGGCCTGGCCGTCACCGGGATCATGCTCGCCTACAACGTCCGCGGCTCGCTGCTCTACGGTGTGCTGCTCACGGCGGCCGCGGGTTTGATCGCCTCGCACTTCGGTGCCGACAGTTGGGGCTACGCCCTCGTGACCTGGAAGGGCACGCTCGTCAGCGGCGTGCCGGACACCCACGGGACGGTGTTCGGTGTCTTTGCCGGCTTCAAGACCCTGTTCGCCGACAACCCCTGGACCAGGTGGATCACGATCATCTTCATCTTCCTCATCCTGGACATCTTCGACACGGTCGGCACGCTGGTCGGAGTCGCTGAACGGGCCGGCCTGGTCAAGGACGGCACCATTCCCCGGGCCAGGCAGGCCTTGCTCAGCGACGGCGTGGGCACGGTGGCCGGCACCCTCATGGGGACGAGCACCATCACGAGTTACATCGAGTCGGCGGCCGGCATATCCGCCGGGGCCCGAACGGGGCTGGCTCCGGTGGTAACCGGCGTGCTCCTGGCCGCTTCACTGTTCTTCTATCCGATCGTCCAGATGGTCGGCGGCACGGTGGTGGTCAGCGCCCACTCGCTCGGCGCGATTGTCCCCGCCGATCCTGATGCGGTGGTCTTCTGCCACCCGGTGATCGCGCCGGTGCTGATCATCATCGGCTGCTATATGCTGCCGGTGATCAGCCGGATCAAATGGGACGACATGACCGAAGCCCTGCCCGCCTTCCTGACCATCGTGGTAATGCAGTTCGCTCTCAGCATCTCCCACGGGATCGCCTGGGGGTTCGTTTCGTACGTCCTGCTCAAGCTCGTCCGCGGCCGGGTGCGGCAAATCCATCCGATTGTCGCCGTCTTCGCCGTGCTGTTCGTGCTGTTCCTCATCGCCTAGCCCCAGGACGGAGAGCCCACGAATCGGCCCGTCACAGCCGGCCCATGACAGCCGCCGGCTGAAGCGGCACCCGCGGCAACGGCCTGAGCCGTAAGATCAGCAATGACAGTTGCTTACACGCACTCGGACGTCCCCGGGGACGCAAAGGCGCGGGCCGATCTACCACTCTGCCCAACCCAATAACCAGCAGTAACCGGTTGGCGGGATTGACCTTTTGCCCCCGGGTGACGATAATATATTGGAGGAATAATACAGACGGTCGCGGCCGAGCTTATCATTCCCTGAATTCATCCCCCTCGGCGTGATTCGTCAACGATGGGCGGTCGCGCTTGCAGTGGATTATTAGCGACCGCATTCGATCCATAGTACAGGGTCTATTCGCTGCCGGCACCCTCGCCGACGGGGTGCGGTAAGCCGAGTGACGGCAGCGTGGGGCGTATCCGATTATCGGCCCCAGGAGTCCCACCGTGGCCAAGTATCACCACTCACCCGTGGCGGAGTTGAGGCATCAGCTCAAGCTGTCGCCAGTACGCCTGCGCCTCAAGCAACTGGATGCGATCGAGCATCTCGTCGACCTGATCGAGCCGGACAAGAGCTACCCCTACGACTTCGTCTGCCACCGCATCACCGGTTATCAACCGAAGGGGAGCGTGTCCCAGAGGGCCATGCTGGGAAAAACGCTGATCGAGGACCTCGTGCAAATGGTTGAGGACCTCAGTGAGGTCCCGGTCCTGCCGGCCGGCGTGATGAAGCCCTGCTGGACGACGGAAGAACTGGCACGTCGCTTGAGCGTCTCGAGCAAGACGATCTGTCGCTGGCGGCGACGGGGCCTCCCCGGGCGTAAGCTGCGCTATCCGGACGGCACGGTGCGGATGGCATTTCTCGAGCGGAGCGTTCGCCGATTCGTAGCGGCCAACCACGAGCTGGTCAGGCGGGGCGCCGCTTTCAAGCAACTGACCACCGCCGAGAGGCAACAGATCATCGATCTTGCCCGGAAGACTCTGGCCGAGCACCGGATGCGCCTGCACGAGTTGTCGCAGCTCGTTGCCGCCCAGGTCCACCGGGCGGTGGAAACGGTCCGCTATACGCTCCGGCGATACGATCAGAGCCATCCCCGGGAAGCGTTGTTCGGCCAGGACGATCGGCCGGTCGTCAATCCCGAGCTCCAGGTCGTCTACGACGCGGTCGCCTCGGGCAAGTCGCCGGCGGCGGTCGCCAAGGCTTTCGGGCGATCGGTCCAGGCGGTCGAGCAGATCGTTCGCGAGGTCCGCGCCCGGCACCTGAAAGCCCGCGAGATTCAATGCGTCTACAACTCGGAGTTCGAGTCACCGGCCGCCGACGAAACGATTCTGGCCCCGGGGAGTGATCCCGAGGTCGCGCGCCGCAAGCGGGTGTGCCCCCCGAAGGATCTGCCACCCTACCTTCAGGACCTTTACCGGCAGCCTCTGTTTACGCCCGAGCAGGAACGCTTCATGTTCCGCCGGTACAACTACCTGAAGTTCAAGGCGGAACGGCTTCGCCAGCGGATCGACGTGGTGAACGTCCGCGACGAGGATCTGGATGAGTTCGAGGCATTGCTGGCCCAGGCCGACCGCGTCAAGAACGAGATCCTCCGGGCTAACCTCCGGCTGGTCGTCAGTATTGCCCGTCGTCACGTTGGCCGATCTCCCTGCTTTTTCGAGATCGTCAGCGACGGGAATCTGGCCCTGATGCGGGCGGTGGAGAAGTTCGATTACGCCCGCGGGTTCAAGTTCAGCACGTACGCCTCGTGGGCGATCATGCGGAACTACGCGAGGACGATACCCGAGCAGATGTACGAGTCGGCGCGGCTGGTCACCGGCTCGGAGGAGGCGCTGGCGGCGGCACCGGCCCCAGACGACGGCGCCCGGGATTCCATCGTCGAGGGTGCCCGACATCTGGTCGCCAAGGGATTGGCCCTCCTGAACGCGCGGGAGCGCGAGGTCGTGGTCCGGCACTACGGGCTGGCCAGCGGCACCGGGCCGACGACCCTGGACCAGATCGGCCGGAGCTTCGGCGTCACCAAGGAGCGGGTCCGCCAGATCGAGCGCAGAGCACTTGCCAAGCTGCAGGCCGGCCTCGGCGCCGCCGAGGAAGAGTTCATGCAGGCTTAGAGAAGCCGAAAAAGGGAACATTCCACTTTTCTGTACGTTTCGGCAAATCACCTCACGCTCCCTCCGGCGTCCGAGTCGGTCGAAGTACGCCGTCCCCGGCAATGATTAGAACGTTGCCTTTTGGCCTCCCGGGACCGGCTCGATCTGCCCGCTTGACCGTGCAGGCCCACGCGAGATAATGCTCGCGGTCTGCACGGACGGGTGGGTGTCACAATGAAAGTCAGGTGTCCCAACTGCGGTAAGGTGCTGCGAGCCCCCGACGAGTGGGCGGGCAGAAAGGCCAAATGCCCGGGCTGCAAACGGCCGGTTCCGCTTCCAGAGGACGGATCCTCTTCACCCGATGACGGCCTGGGCTTCGACCTGGGCACGCTGGACTCGATCGAGTCAGCGGGCGAGGCAGTGGTCCATGAGCGCAGGGCCAAACCCATGACGCTCAAGGAAGCTCAGGCCGCCGCCGAGCCCGCACCGGCCGCCACGGACCCCTTGATCCGCTCATGTCCGCACTGCGGGCAGAAGGTCAGGGTCGCCGACCCGTATACGGAGGTCATGTGCCGGCATTGCGGCGCGGGGATTCCCGGGCTGGAAGCCGACAGGGGCAAAAAAGCCAAGTACATGGATTCGATGAAGAATCGGATCAAGACCGAGGTGAGCTTCTACACCGGATTCACCAGCGCCGCCCTCTATCCGGTGCCTGCGATTTCGTCGATTCTGCTCGGCATGGGTATTGCCCTGGCGATCATTGCGCTACCGGTCTCGGGGGTGTTGGCGTTCCTGTCGGCCTCCGCTCTCAATCCGGTCGCAGCCAAGGAGCAGCCCGATCTAGGCTGGGTGGGGGTTTTCCTCACCGTGATGTTTGTGGCCGAGGGGGTTTACTTCGGCTCGGTCGGTTATTACGCCCTGATCGACTCGATTCGGGCGACAACCGCAGGCAATGAACAACCACCGCAGCTCACGTGGAACATCACCAAACTGGGGGCGGCCCTCGGGGGGTACGCCGCCCTGGTGGGATTCTACCTGGTCGTCATTCTGCTGTTGCCATTAGCCTCGGGACGCGGTTTCCCTCCGGGTCGGGAAGATATTGTCGTGCTCAGCGAACCGGTCAACCTGATTATTCTGGCCCTGATGACGTTCAGTGTCCCCATGAACATGATCGGGTTGTCGAGCGGGCACGCCCTGGATGGCTTGAACCCGCTGCGGGCGGCGGTGTCCATAGGGCGTGTGATCGGGCACTACGTTTTCCTGTTTCTGATCGTGCTGATCTACCTGGGTTTCTATGTCGGGCTCATGTATGCGGTTATGAGCTGGGCGGGGCCGGCCATCATGCAGGCCGCCCGGGAGGGAATTGCCGCGGGCTATCTGAATATGCTCGGGGGCATTGCCGCCTGGTCTCTCGTGATGGGGGCCGGCTTCTACTTCGCCTACTCGATCGGCCGAATCCTGGGACTCTTCGCCCGGACCTACAAGGAGAGCCTCGAGTTCGAACTGTAACCGCACGGTCACCACCCACCCTTGTTAACGAAATGAGGACAGGCTTGAAAACCACCTCTGCAGACCCATCGCCTCGCCCCGGGTTCGGGCCCGCAACGGTGATTTGCTCATCCGGAGAGCGGCCCGCGCTCGATAAAAAACGCATGCCAGCGCCGGAAACGGACGGAAAGATTGAACATCGGGGCGAGGCTCGGGTTATCATATACTGTCATGAGGATGCGATAGTCGGATGGGGGACCGCGGGGCTCCGGCGCGGCCTCGGCAAGCTCGCTTTCCCTCCCGACCCCCGGCCTAACGCCCCGGGCCACGATGCCACAGAGGGCAAATCTCAATGAGAAGAGCAATCTCCTGGCCTGCCACCGCCTTGTTGTCGGTCTTTGCCTTGAGCCAGTGCGGGTGCGCGGTTCCGCAGCGCCCGGGCAAGGGGCTCTGCACGCGGCTCGTCGAGCCGGAGACGCGGACGGGGTACTGGCTCTATTTGCCCGAAGACTACGTCAAGAACGACGGCAAGCACCCGAACAACGAGCGCTGGCCGGTGGTGCTCACGCTGCACGGCCTCAAACCATACGACAATGCAAACCCCCAGGTTCGCTCCTGGCAACAGGAGGCCGATCGCTACCGCTTTATTGTCATCGCCCCCGAGTTGCGGACGTGCGACAGCCTGACCATGCAATTCCCACTGAGGGATCGCTCCCTGCCCTACGTTCAAAAAGACGAACGGGCGATCCTGGCGATCATGGACGAGGTCTTCCGGCAGACAAATGCCGACCCGTCGCGAGTGCTGGCGACCAGCTTCTCGTCGGGGGGTTACATGGCCCACCTCATCGTGAACCGCTACCCTGAACGGTTCAGTTGCCTGGTGGTTATGGGCTCCAATTTCGGCGAATCGCTGCTCGACACCACCCAGCTCCCGAAATACCGGCGCATGAAAATCGGGATCTTCTTCGGCGAGAACGACTTCAAGGTTTGCCGAGAGGAGAGCACGAGGGCGGTCGAGTGGTATCGCCGGTACCGTTTCGAGGTGGAGGCCAAGAAGGTGGCCGGCCTCGGTCACCAGCGGCGACCGCAGACCGCGGCGGCATTCTTCGCTTCATGTATCGGCGTCGTACCGAAGACGCCCCCGGAGCTCGGCTCGCTCGTGATGCAGGAGGTCCTGCCGGTCGAGGAGTACCGGCCCGCCTCGCGTCGGCGGGTAATACATCGTACGACACCGCGGCCGGCTCCCAGGCGAACGGGTGCCGTCTCGCCCGGGGTCAGGCCCCGAACCGCCGGGGGAAATCTGATCTACAGCGCAGCCCCGGCTTCGCCGCCCGCAGAAGGGGGCAAGGGTTCTATCGAGGTGGCGCCCACGAACTCGCCCTTGCGAGTTGCGACTCCGACTCGCAGTTGGCCGGCGCGGTCGCAGACACCCAGGAGACCCGTACCCCGGGCCTACTCTGTCAGCGGGGCACCCGGGCTGACCGGGGACAAGTCGGACCCCGTCCCCTCGGTTCCGGGCCGAGTCCGCGTGCACGGCGAAACCGTGGGATCCGCCCCCATGTGGGTGAATCTGAGCATCGAGATGTCCCCGACGCTCCGCAGTCGGGCGAGTGTCCTGTGGATAGACAATGGCAGGCCGATCAGCACCGGCACCTTCGACGCCCAGAGCGTCCTCTGGGAGCCGGGCGAGCACAACATCGAAGCACACGTTACCCTGGCCGACAGCCGCAAAGCCGTCTTTCGCAAGACCATCACCGTCCTTGCCCGCCCCGCGAGCCAGCCGGCCAATTAGCTCTGTATAGACACGGGTATTTGAGAGCCAGTGCTGTGTGAGGGTGGGCTCTCATTTCCGCCGGGCATCGAGGGTACGGCGTCGGCGTTGGGCAGAAGCGTCGCTAAGCGTCGGCAAATGCGTGACTTAAACGCCCCGACCAGCCGGATCAGCGGTCCGGCCCGGCGCGTTTAGCGGCCCGGCGCCGGCACGTCCGCTCAAGAGCAGGTATAATGTGGTAAAGGTCGATCGGAGTAGTAGCCGAGAGCATAATTTCATTTGATGCCGGGCGGCCAGGAGTGGATTGCCCTCTCCATGCCGCCGATCTGTGGAGGGAAAAATGACGTCAACATCACTGCCGCGAGCGGCACCGTCTGGTACCCTTAACTTCTGCAGCGCTCTTATCAGTGCTTTCGCGCTCTGTGGGGTACCGGCACATCCCGGCGAAGCGGCCCCGATCGGGGAGAAGGCTGAAGCCAAAGTCCCAGCAGCACGGCAGGCTGCGGACACGGCGACCCACGAGTGCGACCCGCGTGGGCTCGACGTGTCGCCGCGGGAATCGCCGGTGAACAAACCCGAGCTTGAGCCGGCGTCCAAGGATGCCCGCAGCCCGCAGCTCAAGGGTGGCCTGCCCACCTACAACCCCGGCCGGCCGAACGGGGCCCTGAGCGGAAAGACAGTGTTCCTCAGCCCGGGGCACGGCTGGTACTACTCGGAGACCCTCGGGCGGTGGGCCACCCAGCGCGGCAACACCTGGGGCCTCATCGAGGATCACAGCAACGGCGAGGCCGTCCTCAATCACCTCGCCCGGTATCTGCACAACGCAGGGGCGAACGTCTGGCCCTGCCGCGAGCGCGACTTCAACACCAACATGGTCATCGTGGACAATACCGACGGCGAGCCGGGCTTCACCGTGACGGGGACCTGGCCCACGAGCACCGGGGCCGGTAACTGGTGGGGCAGCAACTACCAGTACCACGCGGTGAGCACAACCGAGACCGCCGTAGCGACCTACGCTCCGGACATCCCCGGGGCGGGGTACTATGCGGTTTACATCTGGACGCCCGCCGCATCGAATCGCTCGACCGACGCAACGGTCCGGGTGAACCACACGGGCGGGACCACCACGCACATCATCAACATGCAGCAGGACGGCAACACCTGGCGGCTCCTCGGCCATTATTACTTCAACGCGGGGCGCGATACGGCCAGGGGATCGGTGGAGATCTCCAACCAGGGCTCGGATACGTCCAAATACGTGATCGCCGACGCCGTCCGCTTCGGCGGCGGTATGGGCAGCATTGAAGACGGCGGCAGCACCAGCGGCAAGCCACGCTGGGAGGAAGCGGGCAACTACTTTGCCTTCTTCATGGGCCACGGGTCCAGCCTCGACAGCAACCACGTCCGCGCCATGCCCCGTTATGCCAAGTGGGAAAGCGAGAGCTGGGAGGATTCCATCTACGTCTCCCGGCACAGCAACGCCTATAACGGGACCGCCCGCGGGACCCACATATACGTCTACGGTCCGGACGGGCCGGGCGTGCCGGGCTCGTGGGAACACTTCAGCGGCGTGGTTGGCAGTGACAGCCTCGCCACCCGAATCATCGACGAGGTGATCAACGACGTTCATGCCGGTTGGGACGCCGACTGGCCCGACGGGCGCAGGTATGCCGCCTGGTTCGGCGAACTGGATCCGGTTGAGAACGACGAGATGCCCTCCTGCCTGATCGAGGTCGCGTTCCACGACAACGAGCTGGACGCCCGGGCCCTGTCTGATCCCCGGTTCCGTGATCTGGTGGGCCGGGCCCTTTACCAGGGCATCGTCGCCTGGTGGTACAACGATGCGGACGGCCCTTCCACCACGCCCATTCCCACCGACACCCTGTTGCCCGAGCCGCCGACGCACCTGTCGGTCAGCAACATCGGCGGCGAGACGTTGCGGATAAGCTGGCACGCCCCCCCGTTCGATAATGGCGACGGGCTTCTGGGCGATCCGGCCACTGGTTATCTGGTCTGCACGAGCTCCGATGGTTACGGTTTTGACGACGGGACGCCGACCACCGACACCTGGATGGACTTCTCCGGGCTTCAGCAGGGTTCGGTCTACTACTTCCGGGTCATCGCCACCAACGCCGGCGGCCAGTCCTTCCCCAGCGAGATCGGCGGGGCGATGGTCACCTCCAGCGGCTCGGCGCCGATACTCATCGTGAATGGCTTCGACCGTCTCGATCGTGGCATGATGCTGGTGGAAGACGATCCGTACAGCAGCAATGACCTGCTCCGCGAGCGGCTGTTGCGCATGAACCATTACGGGTACGTCCGCACGTTCGCCGCTGCGATCGAGCCCACCGGGCTGCCGTTCGATTCCTGCGCCAATGAAGCCGTGCGAGACAGCGACGTCGATCTGGATGATTACGGCATCGTGATCTGGCAGGTCGGTGAGGAATCGGATACGGATCATACATTCGACGCCCTGGAACAGTTACGCCTCCGGACATATCTCGATGGCCGCGGGCACCTATTTGTTTCGGGTTCGGAAATCGGTTGGGAGCTCGATTACCTCGGCCACGGCGTGTCCTTTTACAACGATTACCTGAAGGCGGACTACGTCGCCGATGACGCCGGCACGTACAGCGTTTCGGCGGTCCCCGGTTCCGTTTTCGACGGGATCACACCCTTCTGGTTCGATGACGGCACTACCATCTACGACGTGACGTACCCGGATGTGATAACCCCGCTCGGCGGGGCTGCCGCGGCGCTCGATTACTCAGGTGGAACCGGAGGAACCGCGGGTGTGGTTTTTGACGGGCCGTTCAAGGTTGTCCACTTTGGGTTCCCGTTCGAGGCGATCACCTCCGCATCGGTCCGGGCCGACGTCATGCAGGCTGTGCTGGACTATCTTCTGCCCATGCCGCCGGGTGATTTCGACGCAGACGGCGACGTCGATATGACCGACTTCGGTCACTTGCAGGAATGCCTGTCCGGCCCATCGGTGCCGCAGCTAGACCCGGACTGCGTCGATGCCCGTCTCGACTCGGACCGAGACGTGGACGGGGCCGATGTCTCCATTTTTCAGGGGTGCCTGAGCGGGGCAGATGTCCCTGCTGATCCGGATTGCGCGGGCTGACGGCAAGAACCGGCGAGCACCTTCAGGCCGACCCACTTGCCGCTGCCGCCCGTGCGAGGCGGAGCATCCCCGCGAGAGGACTATGGAAGGGATAACCGGCACGCCTATGGGCGTGTACGTGGCGACCGCCGGGGCCGGGTCAGAAACAGGGCAACGGAGGCTATCATGATCGCTTCGACCGCGCCGGCACCGCAGATCGGCGGCGCTATTGCCCCCCCGCCGGGCGAATCCGTCTGTTGGTCGCCTCCGCTCCCGGGTGGCGCAATAATGGTGCCGTTACCGCTGCCACCGTTCTCGCCGGGCGTGTTCTCGTCGTTCCCCGTCGGGGTGTTGTTATCGTCGCCCTCGCTGCCGCCGCCATCGGGCGGCGTATCCGCACCGTCATCACCGCCCGTTGTGCCGTTGTCCTCGCCGTTCG
Organism: uncultured Planctomycetales bacterium; assembly: GCA_964579675.1. Taxonomy (GTDB): domain Bacteria; phylum Planctomycetota; class Phycisphaerae; order UBA1845; family PWPN01; genus CAZOIA01. The sequence continues at coordinate 25,857 of CAZOIA010000053.1, forward strand.
TCGAAGACCCTCCGCCGGCGCCACCGCCACCGCCGCCACCTCCGGCGCCCCCGCCACCGCTGCTGATCACGAGCGGCGTGGTGGTGACGATGTTCATCCTCTGGTCGTTCAGGTCGCCCACATAGCATCCCGCACCAGGGGCAATCTCGTACGTGCCCTCTCCAGGCAAGCCAGTGAACTCGAGCCAGGCGAACAGGCCGTTGCCCGCACCGCTGGTCAGATCCGCCGCGACCGAGCCGAGTTCGTTCTCGGCGCCACCGGTCAAGGGCAGGTTACCGGCGTCCAACCTGATGCCGGAAGCAAGAGACCAGCCAGCCGTACTGCTGGGCAGCGTGTTGTCGGGAACCACGTCCGCATAGTTGATGATTGCACCCCAGTAATCAGAAGTGCCGGCGTAGGCGAACCCGGAATCACCATCGATGCTGATACCGGCAGCGCGCATTGGCCCATCGGCCTCGAGGTAGATATCCAGGATGAAGCCATTGGCGATGTCCGCGTACGGAACCGTGGAGCCATGGCCGCGGGCTTCAAACCTGATGCTGACCTCGCCAGCCGACGCGACGCTCGCCATCCCCATCAATACGACACCAAAGCCTGCCAAAAAGGTTCTCATGATCTGCCTCTCCAAACCCCGTAAAGACTTGCCTAGCTTCCCCGAGGAAGGCGGACGAAGCATCGCAAATCGGCCATCAGGGGCAACCTGACCTCAACGGCTGCGGCAATTCACTGCGGCAGGCACCCTGGCCTGGTTGCTGGGACCGACGACGGGTTCACACGGCCTTCACTACGGGTTTTCACCTCCGGTTCGCAAATCGGTCAGCCTGATTCACTAAAGTATATGCCAACCGGGCTGAGAAGGCTACGCAAACCGGATCTGCCGGCGCTGAAATTTCGCCGCTGAATGGCTGGATTCAGCCCCGATCCCGGCGGGCGACCCGACAAGAAGTGCGAAAAGTGGGCACGGAGCCTGCGGCCTGGCCATCTCGCGAGCCGCACACTGGTTACCGGACGATCGCCGGCGGTCGCGGTCAAGGTCGTCGCCGTCCAGGCTTTCGGCCAATGTCATGTCGATGAGGGTGCCCGGGGGCCTCGGGATCGAGCGCGATGAATGTGGTTCACTGCGCGGCGAGGGCCGACTCGACCGAGCCGTAGATGGTGAAAAGATTCGTGAGCTTGGTGACTTCGAGCAATTCCAGGATCTCGGCCGGGGGCGCAACCAGCTTGACCACGCAGTTGTGGTGTCGGCATCGCAGGTGAGCGGCGATAATCGCTCCCAGGCCGACGGAGCTGACGAACTGCAGCTCCGACAGATCGAGGATGAGCTGATCCATCGGGGTGTCCACCAGCTCGATGAGTCGTTCCCGCAAATCGCCCGCGACGTCCATGTTCGCTGATCCCCTGAGCCTGATAATGGCGGTGTCGTCGCGACGTTCCACGTCGATTCGGAGCACATCCGCGGATGACGGTACATTCGACATCAGGATCTCTCCTTGACCAGTTGAACCTCGTTCCCCTGCTCGTTGAACCTCACTGCGTCGAGATATGCCCGCATGAGCATGATGCCCCGCCCCTCAGGTAGTGGGATGCGGTCCGGGGCGGTGGGATCGGGAACGCAATCCGGGTCAAACCCCCGGCCCTCATCACGAATGCGGACGACCGCCCGTTCCGGGGTGATGTCGTACGTGATTACGATCCGTTGGGCCGGATTCCCGTTATTGCCGTGCTTGTGGGCATTGACCATCGCCTCCTCCAGGGCGAGGCGGATTGCGAACGCACATTGCGGACTGTAGCCAAGCGCTTCCGTCTCACGGATGATCTCTTCCTCGATTTGCCGGGCGGCGCGAAGGTCGCTCGGAATCACGACCCGGTGGGGCAATGGTCGGGAGTCAAAGAGCATGCCAGATACATCTTGCCTCAGTTGAATGCCTTTAAACCGTCTTCGGCGGTGGGCTGGATACTGAAGAGCCGGTTCAGCCGCGTGATCTTGAACACCTCGTAGATCTGCGGATGGATGCCGGCCAGCACGAGTTGGCCCTGGTGCTCAGCCACCTGCTTGTTGAGGGTGATGAGCACACCGAGGGCGGCACTGGACAGGTGCTCGACGGCGCTGAAATCCAGCAAGAGCTTGGGCGTTGCCTCGGCCTCGACCAGTTCGCTGAGTCGCTCTTCGATCTGGCGGATCTGCAGCTCCTCGAGAATCTTGCGATCCTTGAGCTCGATGATGCGTATGTCCCCGTCCTGACGGATGTTAACGTCGGCCTGCACGTCCGGCATTGAACCAGCTCCCCGGAGCTTCCAAGGACGAAACTGAGATTACGTGTTCCTGAATAACGATGCCCGATTACCCGCCCCCAAAGAGCCGGCTCGCAACCCGGGCGACCGCCCACCCACGCGGGCACTGACCGATGTCGTTGCCCGGGTAATCATAACTCCAAAGAGCGGCGGGCTCCAACCGGCACGGCCGTTCTACCGTGCAGGTAGCCACAATCGCATCTGAAACACCGCGCGGGCTTCAACCCCGCGGCTCGTTGTTATCGAGATCGGTCAGTTTGCGTCAATTAAAGCGGCCGCCCGTGGGAATGTCAACTGCTGCTGCTGACAGCGGCTGGCTCCGTGGCCGGCCGCTCCGGGCCATCTGCCGGGTCGGTTCTGACTGGATCCGTGGCAGAATCGGCGGGGCTCCCAGAAAGCCGTGGCCTCGTCTTTCCCGGAATGGCCTG
>CAZOIA010000054.1:0-28305 GCA_964579675.1 uncultured Planctomycetales bacterium
TTCTGCGCAGCCATACGCACATCTCCGGGGGTCCCATCAAGACGCGGTAACGTCACTCACAGCAGGGAATTATGGTATCAAAACTCTCACCGAGCGACTGTGGCCAGAGCGCCCGACCACCGCATCTAATCGCTAGCTTACACAAAAGGTGAGGATTGATCAAGGAAAAAGTGTTGCATTCGATGGGCCAATCGAGTACGCTATTGAGAGGTTCCGCGGGGTAGCTTGTTAGGGGGCACAGGAAGGAGGTGGAATCGCACGGAACATGCAGCTCGTGGCGGCGCCGTCTGGCCCCGTGATCGTGTTCCCTTCCGGCCACATGTGCGGGCCTTCTCGGATCGGAACCCGAACGCCGAACAGGCTGGAGTCGGCCTGCAGTCGGGGCGTGCCCCGGAATGCCGAGGTGAGCGCCAGACCAACCCTATCTTGAACGAATCGCCTCCGAGGCGATGATGCCTTCGGAGCTGTTCAATGACTAGACGAGCGAATTATTGGGCCAAGTTGGTGGGGTCGTGGAAGCGGAGCGGGCTGAGCCAGGCGGAGTTCTGTCGTCGCCGCGGAATCAAGGCGGTGACCTTCGCCTGGTGGAAGCGGCAGTTGCAGGGGCCTTGCGGACATGCGTCGCAGCCTCGATGGCTTGGCCGCCTTGACGCGGGAGATCCTCCGGGAGGATCCGCTGAGTGGCCATCTCTTCGTCTACTTCAATCGCCGGCGCGATCGGGTGAAGGTTCTTTTCTGGGATCGTTTGGGGCTGGCGCTCTATTACAAGAGGCTTGAGAAGGGCACGTTCCGGCTGTCGGCGTTTGAAGGTGGCGTATCACAGCGCGCGGAGATCGAGCCTACCGAACTGGCGTTGATCCTGGTGAGGTATCGAGCTGGCGGGCGCGAGGCGCCCGGTGCCCGGGCCATTGAGTGAGTGACGCTCGTGTGTTCTGGGTGGCACGTGCTCTGCGCAGCACGGCAGTGCGGAGCAGAGCCGTGGCCTTCGGCGGGGACTGCCGGCACAATGGGCACATGCTTCGCCCGGATGGCCGAGTTTCTAAGCGCGGGACCACCTCCGAGGATCGTGGCGATGCGTACTTGAGCAGAACGTCGAACTGGCGGTGAATGCTTGGTCGCCCGATCGCGAGTCTTGATTGCGCGGCATCACCAGAGGTATGTTTTGCCGCGGATCGCCACGGGTCTGCTTCGCGGGTACCGCTCCACAGACCCGTGCCACCCAAGGCGCGGGGCACCTGGCGCCGCCTGATCTCACCCTCGCGGCAGCCCTGCCCCCCGGGTCACGCCCACCGTGGGGTTGGTCGAGCGCTTACGCATTATCGGCCGGCCGTTTTCCCCTTTGAAACCGGAGTCGCAAGCCCAAGTGAAGTGAGTTCGTGCCGATATACCCACCGGTCACGTTCGCCCACAGCAACTTCATCATGGGCATGGGGCCACCTGGAACGACCGCAGACTCGCCGGCACGAAAGGACCGACTCATGCGAGCACTTGTTCTGGTATTGTTGGCACTGGCGCTTTGCAGCGGCCAGAACTGCGATATCTCGATGCAGGTAGCGTCCTCTGGCGTAGGGCCAGGCAATCCCGGTAATCCCGGCGGCGGGCCCTGTGGTGGTCCCGGCCAACCGCCCTGTCCTCCCGTCGATGGGCAGAACGATGACCAGAACGGGCCGGCAGGGCAGGGCGAGGACGTCTGCGGGGACGGCGTGTGCAGCCCCGCGGAGCGAGATGACAAGGCATCCTGCGTTCAGGACTGCATCTCAGTCTATGAGGGCTTTGAGGACGAGATCGAGACGATTCTAAGCCGGACGGATAACACCAAACGCAACGTGAACATGGCCGGCAAGCAGGCTACCGTCGAGAAGATGCGCCAGTTCGCCAGCACGCTCGGCATTGAGACGGCCAACCTTCAACCCGATCAGGAGGGCCGACAGTACGCGAGTATCGGCACGGAGGGTGAGATCCATGCCTACTTCGATTTCACCCCCGCCCAGATGGACGCGAACACACCATCGGACATGGAGGAGTTCCTGGCGGCTCGCCAGACTTGGAGCTACCGGGCGGGGGCTGCCGATGCCTTGCCCGATCAGGACATCGTGACCATTGCCGAGGGGGCAAGACAGCAATACGGACTCCCGGGCACGAACCAGCAGGGCGACGATACCCCTCGCAATGCCTCCACGCGTCAGCTCCGGCAGGTGGAGGATGAAACGACGACCGCGTTTCTCCAACAGACGATGGGGTACTATCGCACGGTGGGTGAGCGCCAAGTTGCCAACTCGACGTTCCTGGTGGAGGTGGACCCCGCAACGACCGCCGTCTGTGGCATGAGTCTTCGCAACTGGTGGCCGCTCGAAAACCCCGAGCAGGCCCCGCTCAAGCAGAAGACAGCCCTCATTCGGGACATCCTAACCACCATGGCCGAGAACGGAAGCAAGGAATACGACATCGTCCTAACCTCCTGTCAGCCATCCTACTGTCAGTTTCCGACGGCCCTGGTGCCGGCCGTGACCTGCCGAGGCGTGCTGAGACTCCGGAGCCAGAGCGTCGCGTCCTCGCTCATTGAGGTTGTGGTCTCCATGACCACAGAGTCGCAGGCGGACGAAATCGTCATGGTCTCGGAGGCCGTCGCAGTGGAGACGGACCCGCTGCCCACGGATTACGGCGATACCGGCGGGGCGCGGTTCGGTGTTTACTACTCCACGGACGAAGACCGCTTCATCGCCGGGGCGAGGAAGTTCCGCGACAAATTCAGCAGCACCTGGTCGGATTACGATTACCGCTGGGCCTACTACACCTACTTCGTGAGTCCCTATACCCACAACTACGTGGACAATGCCGATCTCATCTACGTACTGGTTCACGGCAGCATCCGGAGCTTCTCGGGCCAGGATGACAGGATCTGGATGAACAACACGACCCATGACGTGGCCCAGACGGGAACGGCCGATCTCGAGTACTTCGTCACCACCACGTGCAACACGGCCAGCGCCGTCCGTTGCGAGGGCATGAGCGCCGTCAAACGCTATACCGACACCGACCTGCGCGACACCGTGTTCACGGGGATTCACATCTACTCCGGCCACCACGGGACGGCTCTGTCGTCTACGACCATCCAGGAGAACAAGGCCACCAAGTACGCCCGATACCTGGACGACGGGATGACGCTCCTCGAGGCATGGTACTGGGCAGGAGTGGATGCCGGGCAGTGGCACAGCAACGTCGAGGAGGGATGTGCACAGGTCTACAACCCCGACAATACCGACCCGGACGGCGCCTGCAATACGTGGGGAACCGAGTTCACGTGCAGCCGATGGACTTCGTATCCGTCCTCCTTTTACATCGACTGCAAGAGGGGCGTGACCATCTACAACCGGGGGGACTACATGAGCGATCCCAGAAAGGGGGACGCCGACTACGACGTAGACCTGATGTACTCGTACCACAGCGAGACGGTGCCTCTTTCTGCGGCGGGGTACTCGTTGCCCTGACGGAACTGGAGCAATTCACGAGAAGATGTAGCCGGGGGTGTGATCGCCAGTCAGACCTCGGGTTGAATCTCGCGATTCAACGCTGAAGGGTGCCAAGCGGTGCGAGGAAGTGAGACTACAGCCGGGAGCTGGCCGCGATCATAAGTCCATGCAACCTGCGGGAGTTAGCGACGGCATCCGAGACGGTGCGAGCAAGAACGAGAACGCGCCCGGCAGGATTCGAACCTGCGACCTTCGGTTTAGGAAACCGGTGCTCTATCCTGCTGAGCTACGGGCGCGAACGATTAGCGTCTGTTCTCATAAGTTGTTTGTGGGAAACGGCTTAGCATTCCTAACCTGTGACAAAACCTGGTTCCGCTGATCTGCGTGGACACGCCCTAAGATAGAACTTGAGACGAAACCAGCAGCCTGATAGGCGCTCCGGGTAAGCTCGGGAGAGAACCGGCGGCTGGGTTTGCTCGACTCATGGGCCGACCACGCTCCATCATACCGCTCGTCAACTCGGACGGCAGACGCCATCTGCGTATTTACCCCGAGACCGGCGTCGGAACAAGACCTCGACCCGCAAAGATCTACCTCAAGGCCAAAGATGACAGGGCCGCCCGCTCAGCAGGGCACCCGCTGACCTTCGCCGAGCTTAACATGTGGTTCCTCATCAGCGGGATGGTGGCCCCCGGAAGCAGCTACTGAAATGTCGGGCACGGCCTGGCCGAAGGCGAGATCGCCCAGGACCCCGAGGCCATGGAAACCCTGGACGAGCTGGCCCGCAGCATCAACTGGCTGCTGGACGCGACGCGGGAACCCGCCTGGAACGGGGGGGCTTGTCGAGCGTGCGCGCTGTTCCAGCGCAACGATCCTGTGAGACTGGATTTCGATCAGCGACACCGCCCCCAAGGGGGCATGCCTGTCTCTACTCCAGGCGGCTGCACGGGGAGCAGATCAGGCATACTTGCCTTCGAGGACAATGAGCCAGGCCCGGCGCGAAGTGCCCGGGTGATTGGTGTAAGTTCTTCTCTCAAAACAACTTACATAGAGCACCCCGGCGTGTTGCCTCGGCCCCAAGGGGCGGGGCGCGCGCCCCGATCATGTGTATCCGCGCTCGGACGGGCCCGGAGCGGGGATGGACTGGGCGGCAATCGCATCGACGTGTTCGTCGCCACCACACCGATCCGCGGTCGCCAAGCCATTTCTTCTCCTTTTCTTCTTGCCATCGGGATTCCCTCCTGGTAGGATATCGGACCGTAGTGTATGGGAGAGAGCAGGCTCACGGGGAACGCTCTCTGGATCAAATCAGCGCACGAGGGAGAGAGACGTTGCGCGAGATTCATTTGCTTGCACGCTTGGGCCTTTTGACTGCGCGCTGCTTTCGCGATCAACCGCCGCGCTGCGCGGTGGGTTTGCCAGATACATTCGGTTTTAGGAACGAGTAACCAGCAATGTCGGATCCGGGCGCGGCCGACCCTATGGCCGGTGTGCTCGAACAGGGCTTGGGAGGCCGTAAGGAGGTGTCGACGAGAGTAGCACAGGGAGAGAATGAGGCCGACGCAGCCACGTCGGTCTCGCTGGAAGTTGAGGTCATAGGAATAGGAGCATGCTCATGAAGAGGAGTCTCATCGGAGTGTTTGCGGTTGCGGTTGTCGTGTGTCTGGTCGCGCCGGCTCCGGCCAACAGCATTTCAAGCCGCATCACGGTGGAGTGCATTGGCACCGAGAGTGGCGGCTGCGGCGGTCCCAATCAGAGGGATTACTGCTACGCGATCTTCCTGCCGTCGGGAGCGTCGATGGATTACGTCCAGGTCGGCACCTGTGACATGGTGGCCGGCGACTACAGCAACGTCGAGATCGTCGATGCCTCGGGTGCTGCCGTCCCGGATTGGAACTCGCTAGTCTTCGGGAACGGCGCTTACCAGCACGTCGCTTACGTCAAGACGCCGCACGGCGGCATTTCCCCGGCCCCGAACGGTAATTGCGAGGACACGGTGGATTGGTGGACTAACGGACCCGACTTGGCGGGGCAGGATACGTACTACTACTGTGGGTACGACAATCCCAGCCCGTCGCACAACGTGGCAGGCGGAGTTGGCCTGAACTCCGTTTACCAGTGGACGGTGGATTGGAACGAGCCGGTTGGCATGGGTCTCGGTCCGCTTCACGGCCCCGTGCCGGAGCCGGCGACGTGGTTACTTCTGGTTCTTGGCGGTCTGGCGGTGCTTAAGCGGCCGTAACCGCGACTGCAACTGCAAAACACGTGACCGGGATCGCTCTTGTCAATCGGAGTGGTCCCGGTCTGTTCATGCGCCGCGGGCGCGGCGCAAATGAATACCGCGATCGGGATGAGTCGGGTTTACTTCGCTTGGGCGCGGGTGTCGAGCCGTTTTCTGATGGTCAGCCGGGCGGGTGCTCCTGCTTTTCGCCGGAGCCGGTGCAATGGCTCTGGCCTGGTCGGTTTGCATTGGGCAAGCTGTCGCTGATCGCGGGCGAGCCGGGCCTGGGCAAGAGCTTCCTGACGTTGGACATGGCCGCCCGGTCCCGAGCCCTGTTCGCGCGGCATCACCACGAGCCTCCTTCGGGGACTCCCGCCTCGCAGATCTGTGCCACCCAGGTCCGGGGCACCCGGCGATGGTACAATACGCAAGAGCATCATCGCCATGATGCTCATCGCGAGCGGTTGGCGAATGCTTGAGGAAACAACAAGATGGGAAACGTGTTCAATCGGAACGACTTCCTGAGCGTCATGGTCCTGGGCGCGGCGGCGCTGACGAGCTCGCGGATGCTGTTTGCGGGGCAGCCCGGCCAGGAGAAACCGAACATCATTCTGATCCTGGCCGATGATCTGGGCTTCTCGGATCTGGGCTGCTACGGATCCCAGATCAGTACGCCCAATCTCGACCGACTGGCGGCGGGTGGTCTCCGCTTCTCGCAGTTCTACAACACCGCCCGCTGCTGTCCGACGCGGGCGGCGCTTCTCACCGGTCTTTACCAGCATCAAGCGGGCGTCGGACATATGGTCGGCGATCGCGGCCTGCCGTCTTACCAGGGGTTCCTGAACGACCGGTGTGTCACCATTGCCGAGGCCCTCCGGCGAGGCGGCTACCACGCCTGTATGTCCGGCAAATGGCACGTGGGTGAGGATCACCCGCACTGGCCTCTGGATCGGGGGTTCGAGCGCTACTTCGGCTTGATCAGCGGAGCGTGCAGCTACTTCCGACTCGCACCGGGCCGGCAGATGGCCTTGGACAACAAGCCGTACGTGCCTAAAGGCGACGACTTCTACATGACCGATGCGATCACGGATCATGCCGTGTCGTTTCTCAAGGAATACAGCCACAAGGGATCCCCCTTCTTCCTTTACGTGGCCTATACCGCTCCGCACTTTCCCCTGCACGCTCTGCCGGAGGACATCGCCAAGTACCGGGCGAAATACATGCTCGGCTGGGACGAGCTGCGGCAACGCCGCTATCGGCGACTGATCGAACTGGGGATCGTCGATCCCAAGTGGCCGCTCACGCCCAGGGATCCCGAAGCGCCATCCTGGAACAGCGTCGAGGACAAGGAGAGCTGGGATTTGAAGATGGCGGTCTACGCCGCCCAGATTGACCGAATGGACCAGGGGATCGGGAGAATCCTCGACAAGCTGATTGAACTGGCTATCGACGGGAATACGCTGGTAATGTTTCTGTCCGACAACGGAGGTGCGGCGGCGGACATTGACGCCGGCAAGCCGGGCGCGCCGGCCGGCGACCCGAACTCTTACCTGACCTACGGGCGAGCCTGGGCCAATGCAAGCAACACCCCGTTTCGCTTGTTCAAGCGCTGGGTACATGAGGGAGGCATCGCGACGCCGTTCATCGCGTATTGGCCGGCGGTAATCAAGCAGGGCGGTCACATCACGCACCAGGTCGGGCACGTCGTCGATCTGATGGCTACCTGCGTGGACGTCGCGGGTGTGCAGTACCCGGAGACTTGCGCGGGGCGGGCGATTCCGCCGCTCGAAGGGAGAAGCCTACTGCCCGTTTTCCAGGGTAACAAGCGCCAAGGGCACGATTATCTCTTCTGGGAACACGAGGGCAATCGCGCGGTACGCCACGGGCAATGGAAGCTGGTCTCGCGTCATCCGGACCGGTGGGAGTTGTACGATCTCCAAGCCGATCGAACAGAGCTGAACGACCTTGCCGGCCACCGCCGTGATATCGTCGAGTCGCTCACCGCCAGGTACGATGAGTGGGCGCAGCGCTGCGGCGTGGCTCCCTTCGATCAACTGCCGCGCAAGGACGATGTCGTGCCCTGGTATCGACTGCCTCCCTCCCAACGACCGAAACAGCAAGAGCGCTAGCGTTGCCCGCTCATAACAGACGAAGCCCGATTCTGGAACCGGAGATTCCGGCTGAGGCTTGCTTGCGGTCCTGCTGAATGGAGGTATGAACCTTGCGATTCGCCATGACATTCACAATCCTGACGCAAATCGTACTTGTCGTCGCGATGCTACTTGCCGTGGTCATAGGTCTCGATTGCGCCGGGCACGCTATCAGGGACAGATCGCTTGGCTACTTGGCGCACCTGGTGATGCTCCTGGGATCTTCGATGGTGTTTCTCGGCTGCTTGTTCGGCTTCGCCGCACTCCAACTGCTGAAGACGATGGCTAACGGGATCACCGAACGAGCCGGCGACTGAAGCTTGCTCGCCGATCGCCGTCGGCGGACTGGTGGTGACGCGGCGGCGAGTCGCCACTCAAGAGCTGAAAGCTGTTCACTGATCGCTGCTGACTGTTCTTTCAAGGCAAGCCGAAACCGGGCTCCGGGGCGTACAGCCCGCTCCGCGACAAATGTTTACGGCGGGCGCCCACATCGACACCGGCCACCCGCGCCCGCCACGCCTTCGCCGAGGCCGCCGCCAGAGCATTCGATCAAGCCCTCGCCGAACGCGAGGCAGGGCAATGGCGACCGCACGAAAAGGCAATAGCGACGTTTACCCACAGCACCCCGCACGTCCTGCCCGTGCTCGCCGGGGCCGGGGTCTGGAAGGCGGGCAAGCCTGCCGTCGGTCCGGGGCAACGATGATACGCTTCAATCAGCCATTCGCTCGGGCCCGACCGCGACGCAGCAGCAGCGGCAGGGCTGCCAGCAGGAACAGCACCATGTTGCACGGCTCCGGGGTCAGATTCAGAGCGTCAACGTGGATACCGGTGCCGGGGCTCATCCCATACTCAATCCACAACCCGACGTTGATCGTGACGTTGCCGGAGTTAATGATCCCCGATATAGCGGGAAACGGCTCCCAGTCGAAGATGTAGACGAAGCCTGGCAGCCGCAATCGCCACTCGTCAACCAGGGGATCGCTCACGGTGGTCCCGTCGATCAACTGGATGTACAGGTCTGTCGGGGCTGACCAGACTGTTCCGCCGGCCACCATACCGGCCAGCATGAGGGTCGTGCCCGGGGGTACGGTGGTGTTGGCCAGCCAGAGCCAGGCCGACTGGGTGCAGCAGCCTGCGGTTTCCAGACCGCCGTAGGTCGCACCGCACGCTGCTCCCCCCGGAAGCCAGTTACGCACGATGTCGCCCACCCACGGATTCGGCTGGCTCGGCCATGGATCCTCGAACCCACCCTCGCTTTCGCTGAGCATGTTCGCCGCCGCCGGCGTTGCCATCAGCGCCAGGGCGGCCAGACCGGCAATGGCCGAGACTACAGCCTTTCCCGCCCACATCATTCGCTCCTTTCTCGTTTCCGCGACGGCCGTTCAGCACGGCCACTGGTATACCCCTGGCCGCGGCGACCCACACAAAAAAAGAGAGCCCGCCCGAAGGCGTCTCTCTCTCGCGTCGTCAACCCGGTCCAGGCAGAAGAGGTACCGTTGCGGTTTGTACCCTCTGCCGCCCCGTCCGGGCCGACCTTGAGAGTATCACTCCGGAACCCAAATGGCAAGGAGAAAATGCAGCTAATGTGGAGTTCCTTGCCTCCTGAGCTTGGTGCCCGAGGTCGATGCACCGGGCCGAAGAAGACCTCCTTGTTCGGTCCCTCCGTCGCCAATCAGACGGCCCCTGGAATGCGCCCTGGAAGCCGTTAGGGGACCGGCGTCCCGCCGTCCGTGTTTGGGGCGGGCCCCGGTGCGATCAGAGCCGGCCTCTGTGAGGCCGGTGTCTTCTCGGGCTGGGAAACGCCGCGCCACGAAGGCGCACCGGGCTCGGAAAGCCCGCCTCAGAGCCGCTGTTCATACAGCCGTCGCGCCGGCCGATGATCAGGCACACTCCCGCCCGATCAGCCGGGCCCACCGCCGGACGGTTGTTGCTATTCAGAACGAAACAGGTAGAGGTCGTCGAACCATGCCGTACCGGCCTCGCCGACGGAGACGTGACAATCCAATACGACGACCGCGGCGCGCGGCGGCACCCTGACCGTCTCCCTCTCCGCCAGGAGCCAATGCGTGGTTCCTTGGATCGGTCGGGCGGCCTGGACGGACAGTTCCTGTCCGTCGCGATCAAGGAACCGGACGCGCAAGTCGGCGCGGCTGGCGAGCGATTCCGATCGGATGTATCCGCCGAAGGTAATTCGATAACCCGGCCTGACCGCGATTGGCTGAGCGGAGAATCGCCGGGATCTCTCGCCGGCCCGGATACGCAACGACCGCACACCGGCAAAAGATTGCCGCACCCGCAGCCCGCCGATGTCCATCAATCCCTCGATCCTGATCTTGCCCTCGCCAGGCGCCCGTTTCGTCCACCAGAAATCGCGATCCCAGCCGTGGTCGTCTCTCAGCTCGAACCACTTCCAACGGTCGCCGGTCCACTCCGAGGCTGAGAACCCGCCGACGTCCTGTTCGAGACCGGGGTTCTCGACGAGGTTGATTCGGGGCAACTCCAAAGGTGAGCCCGGATCCGGGGTGCTGACGGAGCAATGCGGGCCCCGGGGCACGAGTGCTCCTCTGGCCAGAACAAAGCAGTCAATCAGCTTGCCGTACGGCATGTTGTTGGCCAGGCCGATATCCAATCCACCGGGGCGCTTCTCGATTACGCTGTAGGCAAGCCGGTGTCTGCCGGCGGACAGATCCACGTTGGCGTAGTGATACCAGGCGAAGATCATCCGCTCGTCCTCCAGCGCGTTGTACTGGGCGACCAGCCGAACGTCGATGGGAACGTAGGTATTGCCGGCCTGTTGCCATGGGCCGTCGTCGATTTTCCACCGTCCGGGCGAGGCCATCGCCAGGTATCCCTCCCGCACCCAGAGTTGATACGTCCCGCGTCGGGGGACCTGGACATCGTAAGAGGCGGCGTACCCGTCCGGCGCGGGGGGCGGACAACTGCTGGCCAGCCCGAGCATCGCGTCACCGCTCAGTTGGGTCAGGCCGCTGAATACGTCGAGGTTGAAATTGGATTCCAGCGGCTCCTCTGCTTCGATCAGCACGACATCCGCGGTGCCAGTACCTTCATTTGCCGACGACTGGCTGTCGGTTCTGACCAGCACCGGTGGGGGGGTAACGGCACTGGTGCGGATCATAACCGTCGCGTGGCTGTCGTCGCTGTCAAAGAGGAGCCCCTGCGGCGCCCAGGAGAACTTGCCCTCGGATTTGACCAACGTCAGGTCGTCCGGCCGCAACCGGACCGTCAGGCGTCCGTCGGCCTCGAGCGCGACCTGCTCGCCGCGGCCATAGTTCGCCTTCAGGCTGCCGGCTGTCTCCTTCGGTATGCTGAACGCAAGCTCCCTCCCCTGGGCCTGAGGCGCCGGGAGCACATTCCCGACGCCGTCCTGAGTATACGCAGGCAGATCGTCTGCCAGCCGCACAATTGAATCGACATGCGGGGCAAGCGATACCACGGTCACCCGCTCGCCGCCCGCCCGATAGGAAAAGCCTTCCAGATCGTTCCCGACGTTCAAGCGCTCCACGCCGAGCCTTTCCCTCATAAACCGCCAGAAGTCGAACCGGTGGCCTTCCCGGTCCAGTACGACGCGGTCCGGCCGCCAGCCGGGCCGGTTCTGTGCGCTCTTGCTGATGATCTGCAGATTGCCCTCGACCAGGTTCCATACCTGCCCCGCCTTGTTCCTGCCGACGATCCGGCACGACGAGGTCGGCTCGAGTACCTGGAACTCGATGCCGTCGTCGTGCGTTGCGAAACGGTCGGTGTAGTATCTGTCAACCTGCGGGATTACGCCAAGATCCTTTCGATAACCCAGCCAGGTAACGCGGCGGCCGGACTCGATGCAGTCGTTCACCTCCCCGGCGTATCGCAAGGACGCAGGCGCGTTTTCGAGGTTGATGAACACCATCTCGGCCGGCACCCGTAGCGAGAACGCGGGCAGCAACCACGCGCCGTTGGGCAGCTTGCCCGCGGGATCGACCCACCATAGCGTGTCGGTGTTGTAATAATCGCGATAGGGATCGGAGTACAGCAATCCCGAGTTGGGATGGAACAGGCCGGGGAAACGGTAGTACGCGGCCGGCTTGTAGTCAGCGAGATCCGGGGCGTTCTCGACGATCTCGGAGAACGTCCCCAGCCATTCCAGTTGTCGCGGGTCGCGGGCCACGGCGTCGTCCCAGAACGAATTCACGCCCGGCGACGGCATCATGAAGTAGTGAAACAGCCCCTTGGCGCCCCCGGACAACAGCGAGGTGTAGATCGGATACATGGTTCCCAACCGGCTGGTGCATCCGAACAGCTTGTTTCTCGACAGGCTCTGGTCCTGGTGGTTGCCCTCGCCGATTTCCGTGGCGACGAGCCAGGTTGTTTTAGTGGCCTGCTCGCATTCGCCGAACACGGGGATACCCATGAATGTGAGCATGGGCTCGGCCACGCCGTAGGTCTCCATGCCCAGTCCGTCAAAGCCGCCGGGGATTCCCGCGTCGTTGATGTGCCACCAGTCCATGCCCGAGAAGCACTTGAAGATCACCGGCAC
Organism: uncultured Planctomycetales bacterium; assembly: GCA_964579675.1. GTDB lineage: Bacteria > Planctomycetota > Phycisphaerae > UBA1845 > PWPN01 > CAZOIA01. The sequence continues at coordinate 12,373 of CAZOIA010000054.1, forward strand.
GTCATGCAAGGACTTGAATACCTCCGCGATTTCGATGTGGAAATCGCGCACCTGACGGCCGATTGACTCGACGAGATCGTAGCGATGCTGGCTGGTCCCGTGCCGGCACCGCACCGCCTCGCCCGTCTCGACGTTAACCAGGTAGACCCAACTTGTTTTCGCTTTCACGTCGTCGATCGCGCGCACGGGCAGGAGCTGGGCGGCCGTGGCAAAATCGGCAACCTCGTCGGCTCGGTCCACCGCCCAGGCCGAACGCAGATCCTCGATGTTGCCGTACCGTTTCTCCAGCCATGTCCGGTACGACTCGCGAAAACAGGGATCCGACGGCACGAAGTCGTGGTCCATGTTGTTCTCGTTCCAGAACGCATCGACGATGAAGCGAAAGCCCGGTCCCATTCGGATCTTGCCGTAGAGATCCCGGATCGCCTGATAGTACTTGCGGGTCTCCTCGGCCCAGAAGTACATGTTGTCGTTCCATCGTTCGCGATACCTTGCCGCACATAGATGCACTTTGTAGTGTCCGGGGGGCAGCTTCGATACGTCCATGCGGGCCGCCTGATGGTCGTCACCCCTGGGCTCGCCTTCGCGCTCGTCGGGCACCACTTCGGCCCGGCCGTGGGCGACAAGCCGGCCCGTCGCCCGATCCGAAACGAGATATAGCACGTCGCGAATCTTGCGGTAGTAAACGTGCAGCTTGCCGTCCTTGATCCAGCGGTCGTCCTGTTTCTTGTCCAAAGTAGGCCCGGCGTCCCGGTCCACGCTGATCTCGACGTCGTGGCCACTCATCAGATCGAAAGCGTAGCCGTGGGCCTGCAAACCCGAGGGCTGCATGCCATAGCGCATGCCTACCTTGTCCATGTAATCCACGCACCGCTGGAAAAGCCGCATCTGGTCGTCGCTCTTGGTTTCCCAGGTGTGCGGCATCTGGACACTGCTGCCCACGTTGAGGTACACGTCGCGGACGTTCGCGCGGACCAGCAAGTCCATCTCGGCCTTGAACGTCTCGAAGTCCTGATCCGGAATCACCATGCCCCCGACGGGGAAATACGCGGCGCCGTCCCAGAACAGGCAATGGGCTCTGTTGATATGCCATCGATGCGGGACGCCGAACTTGTCAACAAAAGTGCCGGTGGTGATGATCAACGGCGGCGAGGGCGGCATCGGGCCCCGGACGGCTATCTTCGCCGTCGTGGTGAGAGGTTCGAGATAGATTCCGGCCGCAACCCGGTATGCCCCCGGCGGCAGGTCCTCGGGCAACCGCGTCTCGAAGGGGCCAAGCGCCGCCGGTCGACCGATTGGCAGTTGCTCCGCCAGCGATCCTTGTTCGAGAGCGGCTCGAAAGGATGCCACGTGCAGAACATTTCCGTCGCGCAGGAAATGGGCGAACAGGTGGGGCGGCTGATCCAGCTTGCGCTTCATCGTTATCGTGAATGTCACGGAAACGGTGTCGCCGGCCTGTGCCGTTTCCGCAACGTCGATATCAATCTTCTCCAGCGCAGGCTCCGCCTGCGGATACGTGGGCGGCTCGTACGCTGCCGCCACCTCACACGCAGAAATCACCGCAACGATGCAGGAATACGCGACTGCGGGGAGAGAACCTGATTTCATCTGTTTCCTCGTGGTCGGATTCAGGAATGCGGGGGAGCGTCGGCCGATGCGGCTGCTCACGCTGATTGTTTCATACTGTCCTGCCACATGGTAGGTGCTCGGACGGCGGCGTGCAACGCACTTCGGAGGCGACGGGCGTAGTCGTCACGCGTCACAATGCCTGCGCGGAGCGGGAGGGAGAACCTAACATTTGGCAAACTTCGCCCGCTGCGGGGCACCGGCACGGAGGACTCCTGAGGTCCTACGGTCGGAGGAGGTCTCAACGGGTATCGAATTACGGTAGAATGGCCCCCAATGGTCGGCCGAGATTCGGCCGCCGGCGTCAAAGGGGAAACGCCCGTCGAGAAGGCGGGCAGCATCGCACAGCAGAGGACAACATCATGCCGGACCCCGACAAGATTTCGGGCCGAATCCTTCGTCACGTCCGCAGCAAGGACTACCAGCCGCAACGGATGCGCAAGCTCGCCCGATCGATCGGCGTGGAAGAGACGGAATACGCGGCGTTCCGCGCCGCGGTCAAGGCGCTCATGAAGGCCGGCCGGGTCGTCCGCGGCAGCAGCAACTGTGTCATGCTCCCTGAAGCCGCGGGCGTCATCGTCGGCACGTTTCGCGGCAATGCCCGCGGTTTCGGCTTCGTCGTGCCCGAGCCGCCGACCGATCACGGCGACCTGTTCATCCCGCCCGACGCAACGCTCGACGCCATTACCGGCGATACCGTCGCCGCCCGCATCACCCGCCGGGGCAAACGCGGCGACTCTTCGCTCGTGGAAGGCAAGGTCGTCGAGATCCTCGAACGCGGCCAGAGCCGATTCGTCGGCGAGCTCGTGCGCGAAGGCGGGCGATGGATGCTCCGGGCTGACGGCCATTCACTTCACCGGCCGGTCCTGCTCGGCGATGTCCACTCCACGCGGGCCCACGCCGGCGACCAAGTCGTCGTCGAGCTGACCGAGTTCCCCGCCGGCGACCGACCGCCCCGCGGCGTTATCGTTGAAGTGCTCGGCCGGCGCGGTGATTCCGAGATCGACACCATCAGCACCATTCGCCAGTACCATCTCCGCGACGAGTTCCCCGAGGAGGTGCTGGTGGACGCCCGCCGCGCCATCCGCAATTACGATACCGGACTCGACCAGCGCGAAGACCTGCGCAGCGAAGTCGTCATCACCATCGATCCCGATGACGCGAAGGACTACGACGACGCGATCTCAGTCAGGCCGCTCGGGCGCGGGCGCATCGAGCTCGGCGTTCACATCGCGGACGTCTCCGCGTTCGTGCTCCCGGACAGCCCGCTCGACGACGAGGCACGGACCCGGGGCAACAGTGTCTATTTTCCCCGCCGCGTCCTGCCCATGCTGCCCGAGGTTCTGAGCAACGGCCTGTGCAGCCTGCAGGAAGATGAGCCCCGCCTGGCCAAGAGCGTCTTCATCGAGTACAGCGGCAAGGGCAACCGCCTTTCGAAGCGATACGCCAACACCGTCATCCAGTCACACAAGCGGCTCACCTACGACGAGGCGACCCGGATCCTGGAAGGCAGGACCCGCGGCTTCAAACCAGAGGTCGTCCAGCTCCTCGACCGCATGAACAAGCTCGCCCGGGCCGTTCACAAGCGCCGACTGGCCGCCGGCATGATCGTTCTCGACTTGCCGGGCACCGAGCTCGTTCTCGACGACGATGACGCGGTCGTGGACGTCGTGCCGGAGGATACCAGCTTCTCACACACGATCATCGAGATGTTCATGATCGAGGCCAACGAAGCCGTCGCCGAACTCTTCAGCCAGCTCAACGTGCCGCACCTGCGCCGCGTACACGCCGAACCGCCCGGGGACGCCCAGACCAAGCTCGCCGGCTTCCTCCGCGTATTGGGCCGGCCTCTGCCCCGCCGGCTGGAACGGTCCGACCTGCTTCGACTGCTGGATAACGTGCGGGACACCGCCGAGTCGTTCGCCGTCAACCTGGCGGTGCTGAGATCGATGGCCCGGGCCGAGTATTCGCCGAAGACGATCGGTCATTACGCTCTGGCCAGCGGGGACTACTGTCATTTCACCTCGCCCATCCGCCGTTACCCCGATCTGGTCGTGCATCGGCTTCTGCAGACGTATCTGACCGGTCAGCTAGGAACTCGCCGCCAGCGTGCCTCCGTTCCGTCTGCGGAGGCACTGACCGAGGTGGGCGCACATTGCAGCTTCACCGAGCGTCACGCCGAGGCGGCCGAGCGCGAGCTCAAGCTGGTCAAGGTCCTTCGCTTTCTTGACCAGCGTGTCGGCGAAACCGCGGAAGGCCTCGTCACCGGTGTCACCAACGTCGGCGTCTTCGTCCAACTGGTCCGGTACCGCGTGGAAGGCCTGATCCGGTTTGCCGATCTCCCCGACGACTGGTGGGACGTCAAGCCCCGCGCCGGCTGCGTCGTCGGCCAGCGAAGCGGCGTGAGGATAGCGATCGGCGACCCGGTCGCGGTTGAGATCGCCAGCGTGAACCTCGCCGCTCGCGAGCTGGACCTCGTCCTCGCGCCGGAACCGCCGAAATCCCGAGGCCGCAAGACCGGCCGCAGTGTATCCAAGGCCAAGGAGAAGACTGAGCCCGCCCGCTCCGTCAGCCGCAAGACAAAGACTAACAGGCCCTCAACCCGAGCGAGCGCGGCCCGTCGGCGCGGCCGGCGCTAGCATGATCCACGCCCGGCGTTTGACAGGTGACTGACGACAACGAGAAGGTCGGTCTTCGAGCATTCGCCAGTGAGGAACCTATCCATGATCCGAAGGCTTCTCATCGTGCTCATGGCATCGACCGTGCTGGGATCCGCCGCTTTCGGGGCAACCCCAACCGCCGATCGGCCCAACTTCGTTTTCATCCTTATCGACGACCTGGGCTGGTCGGACCTGGGATGCTACGGCAATACATTCAACGAGACGAGGAACATCGATCGCCTCGCCGGCCAGGGCATGCGTTTCACCGACGCATACTCAGCCTGCTGCGTCTGTTCGCCCACGCGGGCCAGCATCATGACCGGCAAGTACCCGGCCCGGCTGCACCTGACTGACTTCATCCCGGGCCACCTGCGCCCATGGGCCAGGCTGACCGTACCCAAGTTCAATCAGGAGCTGCCGCTCGACGAAATCACCATTGCCGAGGTCCTCGAACAAGCCGGTTACACCTCAGCCAGTATCGGCAAGTGGCACCTCGGGGGCAGCCCGCACCTTCCCGACAGCCAGGGGTTCGACGTATCGCTCGTGCATCGCGGGGCACACGTCTTTCCGAGATTCTCCATCACGCCTGGGATCGAGCTCGCCGACGGCGACTATCTCGCCGACGTCCTGACCGACCACGCGGAGAAGTTCATCGAAGCCAACCGCGACAAGCCCTTCTTCCTCTATCTGTCGCACTTCGCCGTCCACATCCCCCTGCAGGCAAAGCAAGAACTGATCGCCAAGTACGCGAACAAACCCCGGCCAAACGCCGGCGTCAACCATCCCGTCTACGCCGCTATGCTCGAAAGCGCCGACGAGAGCGTTGGCCGGATTATGCGAAAGCTGGACGAATCCGGGCTCACCGAGCGCACGATGGTCATCTTCACATCAGACAACGGCGGGCTCATGAGCACGTTCCGGGGCGGTGGTCCCCTCGTTACCTCGAACGCACCGCTGCGCAGCGAAAAGGGCACTCAATACGAAGGCGGCATCCGCGTGCCGATGATCGTCCGCTGGCCTGGCCGAATCGAATCAGGCACAACAAGCAGCGTTCCCGTCAGCAGCATCGATTTCCTCCCCACCATGCTCGAAGCCGCCGGCGCCAAGATGGAGCCAAATCATCAGATCGACGGCGTGAGTCTGGTGCCGATCCTCAAGCAGACCGGAGAACTCGCGCGCGACGCTCTCTACTGGCACTACCCACACTACCACCACGGCACGCCCGCCGGCGCAATCCGGCAGGGCGATTACAAACTCATCGAGCGATACGAAGACGGCACCCGCGAACTGTACAACCTCAGGGACGACGTTGGGGAACGCTTCAAGCTCGCCGGGAAAATGCCCGAAAAGGCCGAGGAGCTGAGCAAGAAGCTCGACGACTGGCTCGCCGCCGTCAACGCTCAAATGCCCACGCTTAACCCCAATTACGATGTCAAGCGAGCCAACGAGTGGGGAAAACGCAAGAACGCCAAGCCGCCCAGGCTTTCCAAGCCATCCGTCTTCGCCCCTGATGTGTCGAGCTTTCCCGCCAGCCCCGATCAAACCCGAACCATTAGGGGACCGTACACTACCAACGTCCCCAAGTCACTGCTCGGGCCCCGCGGCAGCGTCTGCCTCTGGTTCAGACCCGCCAAGACGATTCTCGGCAAGAGCGACAGGCTGCACCTGATCAACGGCGACGCCTTCGAGATGTTCATCGATCCGCGGGACTCAGAGACTTGGGTGCTCTTCCACAGCGGACCGGCCATGACCGGAAAAGCAGACCCCGACAAGAACCGATTCCACTGGTTCGGCGCAGCCCTGACGCATCTCAAGGCCGATCACTGGTACCACGCCCTATGGACGTGGGACGCCAAGAACCCCGGCCGCAATGCCTTCTATCTCGACGGCATCTGGCAGGCCGGCGGGCGCCCATTCGACTTTGACGGTCAGCTCAAGGCGTCCGATCGGGACGTCAACATGACCATCGGTTCCCAAGCCCTGACCGTCAGCACGACCAGCTTCTATCGCCATCCCATCGGCCACTCGCAGGCCCGGCATCTCTGCGAGAGAGTTGGCCACGCCGGATACACCAGCGAGGGCATACGCCGCTTCCATGGCGAACGCTTCGTCCCTGCCGACGTCGATTGGGAACACCCCGTTTATGAAACCGACTTCGATGATGAGTCCGCCCTTGCCGCCTGGAAACTCGAGGGCGGCCTGCGTATGGGCGTCGCCAGCGGCAACCTAGTCCTCGAAAGCAACAACAAAACCACAAGTTCAGAAGCGAAGGCTAATCACCTGGTCTGTTGGCTCACCCGCGAAGTGCCCGCCGACTTCCTGCTCGAATTCACCGTCCGCCCGCAGAATCGCAAGCGAGGCCTCAATATCGTCTTCTTCAACGCGAGGGGCCTCAAGGGCGAGAACATCTTCGAGCCGCCCATAAGACCCCGAACCGGCGTCTTCAAACAGTACACCCGCGGCGATTTCAACAACTACCACATCTCCTACTGGTCCGGTGGGCGCGGCACCGCCAACCTGCGCAAGAACAAGGGTTTTCACCTGGCGGCAATCGGAAGAGACCTCATCGATACCACGCCGGCCAACGCCTTTCAGACCGTCCGCCTGTATAAACGCGGCGGAAAGATCAGACTCACTGTCGATGACGTGATCTCAGTATCCTACGACGATGACGGCAAGACCTATGGGCCCGTGCACACACACTCGGGCTGGATCGGCCTTCGACAGATGAGACACACGCAATACTGCGAGTACGGGTACGTGAAGGTCTATCCGCTCACCCCGTGGAGCCGACCGGATGTAGCGCTGGAATAAACCGGGGCAACGTGAGGGCCCACAGGGCAGGCATCGCCGAAGTGAACAGCAGGCCCGGCTCACCGCCGGGCCCGCACATCCGAGCGCCACGTATCCGGGCAGGCGGAAAACGTCGCCGCCCTCATGGACAACTCGTCGCGTTCCCGTTCAGGCTCTTGACCATAGCCATGTCGATCAGGTCGATGTGGCCATCCAGGTTGACATCGAACCGGACATCGTCACCTGCAACCGACGTGCCGTTCTTGCTCTTGGTCTGAGCCATGTCGATCAGGTCGGTGTTGTTGTCACCGTTGGTGTTGCCAACCAGAACCTTGACCATACAGTCAGCATCGCCCGGAACGGCGTAATTGAGCTTGCCCGTCAGGTCGATGTTGTAGCATGCCTCATCGGGCAGGCCGCCGGCCCACAGGAGCTCCAGGGTGTAGTTGCCGCCACCGTTGTCGATCACCGTTGGCGTGGCCGCGTACGTCGCGTGGGTACTCATATCCTCGGCCTCGATGGTCGCGATCACCCCAAGAGCCCCGGTCGCGGTCATATCCACCACGACCTTCAGGTCAACGTCTGCCCGACGCGTCTCGCTCACGACCGCCAGGCCGCTCGCCGACGCATCAAGCACGATGGACAAATCCGCCGACACCGGCCCGCTGTGGTATCTCACGCTGCGCCAGGACTGGGGGGCAGACTCGGGAATAATCCGGAGTATCTTGTCATTGCTGGCGTCGGATACATACAATGCCTTGTCGGCGCCGAACGTCATATCGTGATCCTGGTCCGGGGTGAATCCGGTTCCGATTACTGTTGCACTGCCCAACGTGTCAATCCGCAGGAGCTCGCCGGTGCTCCTCCGTAACGCATACAGGTCGGTGCCCCATGATAGCCCGCCCGGGCCGAACACAATCGCGCCGCGCCCCAGACCGGTTAAGAAATCGTCGTCCACGAGACTCCCGTCCGGATTATGTATTCGGATGTTGCCATCCTCCCAGGACGAGGAAACCCTATTGGTCGCATCGATGGCAAGATCATATGGATAGGTGCCTGCTACGTTTATCAGCGGATCGAAGGTGTTATTGCCGATATTCGCTACGCCAATGTGAGTCTGACCGGCTGCCCCTTCGCCGTTTGCCACAAGCAAGCGGCCGTTCTGATCGAACACCATGCTTTGGGGATTCATCATCGCCGCTAACGGTCCCAGAAGCACGCTAACGGTCTGATCTGGCGCGATTGCACTAATCATCCCGTCGACGCCGTAAGTGTTAACCCCCCCGACAAGCACTGATCCAGCAACGCCCGAAGGTCCGCCAAGCTCGTCAAAGAGAACGGCATCCGGATCAGGTATTGCCTGAACCCCGTACTCTTGGACGGGAGCGCCGCCCGCTGCAACCTTGTGTATTTTCACAGGGTCGACATAGCCACCCCCTGAATGGAAATTGTCCCTGCCTACATATAAGTCACCCGATGGAGCAAAGGACAACCCTATGGGATCGGTTACGTCCGCGTAGCCCTCGACTACAAACCCAGGTACAGTGGGCAATGCCTGGACACTATTCACCATCAACATAACTATCAGGATCTGCCCGCTAATGAAGAGCAATCGCATGTCTTCTCCTCCCTCAAGAAGAGTGTCGGAGCGTACCACAACGTCGAAGTTGCAAACTAACCATCTGCTGGAAAGGGGGAAGACTGCCTCTTCGCCTCCGCCCTCCGACAGCAACTCAGCAACTACAGTCTAATCCGCCCCCAGGCGCATGTCAAGACAATCCGCAGAGTGTGCACGAAAAAGGCTCAGTTCTCGCCCGTCAACGCAAGCCCGGTAACGCAAAACCAAAGCGGAAATGCGGGAGTTCTGTTGACACCTGATCACGCATCCCTGGAAATGCTCCCATGCCGTGGAAAGGAACTTATCATGCACGCTTCAAGAAGGCGTGTGGCGAACGTATTTTCGTCCGATAATACAAGACTATGGCCCGGACAGATTATCCCGGTGACCTCATGGGCGAGCAACGGGGGCTGATCCAACCGCGGATCCCGCCCACCATGCTCGGTGGTCGCCGCCGGGTGCTCGACCTGCGGTCGCCGGTTGCGGTCGGGGGCTGTTCTCATCGAACACGAAGACCGCCTCTTGCTGGCTAGGCGTGGCGTGGCGGAGCTCAGGTATCTGGCCCGTCGAGAGATCGCACCTATAATGTCGCCTGATCCGTACTCCCTAACCTGATGGAGGCAACCGTGGGCGACCATCAACCGAAAAAGAGCGATCATTTTTCCTTCGGGCTCTGGACGATCATGAACACGGGCCGCGATCCGTTCGGGGAACCGACGCGTGAGCCGATCTCCGGGCTCGACGTCATTACCGAACTGGGGCGACGCAACGTCTACGCCTACGAGATGCACGCCGAGGACCTGGTGCCCGCAGGTTCCACCGCCGCCCAGCGGGATCGGCTGATCAAGGAAGCCAACCAGCGGATGGCGGACGAGAACATCATCTGCGTCAACTGCGGGGCAAACGTATTCGCCCACCCGGTGTTCAAGGACGGCGGGCTGACCAGCCACGATCCGAAGGTCCGGCAACTCGCGCTGCAGCGGTATCTGAACGCGATTGACATCGGCCACGAGGTGGGCTGCAACTTGTGCGATTTGTGGTGGGGTCGGGACGGCGCGGAGGTGGATGCGGCCAAGGACCCCGTCGAGGCGATCAAGCGGCTGCGCGAAGGGCTCAATTACCTGCAGCAGTACATCGACGAGCAGAGTTATGCAGGCTACCGGCTGGCGATTGAGCCCAAGCCGAATGAGCCGCGGGGCGACACCTACCTGCCGACCGGCGGGCACGCTCTGGCCCTGATCGCCACGCTGGACAAGCCGGAGAACTGCGGTGTGGTGATCGAGCTGGCCCACGCCCGGATGGCGGGCCTGAACGCCTACCACGAGGTCGCCCAGGCGCTGGAGTGCGGCAAGCTGTTCGACTGCCATTTCAACGCCCAGAAACCGTTGCGCTTCGATCAGGACCTGCGGTTCGGGGCCGAGGACCTCAAGGAGTCGTTCTTCGTGGTGAAGCTCGTCGAGGATGCCGGCTGGGACGGACCGAGATCGTTCGACGCCCACCCTTACCGAACCGCCGATCGTGAGGAGGTCTGGGACTTCGTCGAAGGCTGCATACGGACGTACCTGATCCTGCGGGAGAAGGTCAGGCAGTTCAACGCTGATGCCGACATCCAGAGCCTGTTGAAGGAGATCCACGAGGGAGCGGAGGGGCCGATTCCCCCGCCCGCGGAGCTGTCGAAGATGAGCTTCGACGCGGACGCGTTGGCCCGGCGCAAGATGCATCACGAGCGGCTAGACCAACTGACGCAGGAGCTCCTTCTTGGGGTGAGGTGACCGACTGATGCGAAATCCCGGGTTGTCTCTTTTGAATGACCGCGCACGATTACGCCCCGACAAGGAGCCGCGGGTTTCAACCCGCGCAGCCGTTCGGTTGAAGAGACGGTGCCCGATCTCGCACGGGCATCCGGTTCTGCTCACGTTTCTGGCGGCGGTTGCTGCAGGCTGTAAGGACGAACTCCCCTTGCTTTCCGTGCCCCCGTTGAGCACGCAGGCGGTTGCTCCCCCGTCAATGGCCAGCCCGGAGCCGCCCTGGAAGCCGCCCCACGGCGGACGGCTCTACCCCATTGGCGATAAGCAGGGGTACGTCGAGTGGGACGTCGGCACCGGGCGGTTGTACTGCCTCGATCCTGCGGGCAAACCGTTGAAAGGGGTTGAGGACGTGGTTGTCCACGTTCAGACGCCGTTGGGCCCACGCCGGGTGGGGTTGTCGGGCTGTGGCGACGAGGAATACCACGATGCATGCGTGGCGGGTGCCGCAGGCATGGCGGTCCAGGCGGGCGTGACGGCTTCCGGTGACCGGCTGCGTGATGCCGGCTCCAAGGCCGTCATGCGCTTCATGCTCAATGGTGAAGGATACCGTGTCCTGCTGACGGGTGCGGAACCGGACTCCCAACCGGCAGGTGCCGCTCCGCCTGTCGCCGGCACGCGGGCAGGATCGTGAATCGGTCGACCCCTATTTCGACAACTGCGTTCATCGACCGGAGCAAACCCGATAGAACCCGTATCCACGATACCGGAAAACTTCCTCGCGGCCGCGTTCGGCTACCGAGAGAGAGACCGGCTGCAGGGTAGAGAAAGAGAATGCGCCTCCCGGCCCAATCGGCACACGCTCGGGGGCAGGAATCCCTTATCAACGGCCGGTCCACCACCCATAGTGCTCGGCGATCTTGGCCGGGTTCGCGGGCCCGTCGTGGACGTAGAGGCCGTAACGTAATTCCAATGGCTTCTCCCTCTCGAGCGGGTAGGGGGCGTCGTAACAGAAGCTCGCGCCAATCCATCCGTCATCGCGTACGTGCCAACAGGTCGGGTGCCGGGGGTTGTCCGTCGCGTCCATCACTGTAATGCCATTTGTCCTGCCTTGAAGGACGGGGCCGCTGTAATCCACCCAGCGGGCCGGTTTCCAGAGGAGCTCCTTCTCGTTGACCGCGCCCTCGCTGTTGAGAATGCGGCCGTCGCCGAATTCGACGCTCATGGTCTTGGCCACGCGCAGGCCGAGGAACCCGAACGGGGTCTTTCCGAACGTCACCGGTGCGGCTGGGCACTCATAGCGCAGGTGGATCTCGATCAAGGCCTCGGCGTCCGGCAGCTCGTGATAAGTCACGCTCCACTGCTCCCGGAGTACGGCTTGCCCGCCGGAATCGACCCATTGATGCCGGGCCGCCAGTCGGGCGAAGGGTCCGTCAACGATCTCGAGGAGCCGTTCGCAACGGATGCGATTGCCGTTCTCCGTCCACCAGTCGCCGGCGTTGACCTGGTGATGCCCGGTCCAGATCCCACGATGGTGCCGGTGCCCGTGCGGATCACGTGGATGCCCAAGTCGCGTCAGGCTTCGCCCCGCAGGGCCGACCAACGGGTACAGAAAAGGGCGGGGCAGGTCCGCACCGTAGTAGTACGTCAGCCGTTCGCGGCCATCCACCTCAAACGTGAGCCGATCACGCGGACCGGGGGTCAACTGGATTCGCGGGAATTCGCTCATGGTGACGTGCGTTCCGTCAACGGGGACACTCACGGTTCGCCGCCGCGGCGCATTGCAGGCGGCCCGACGTTCGCGGGAAACGGCTGATCAGGCACGTGGCTCACGCCCGCCGGCGGTTTGAACCGCCGCCGTACAGACCACGATCGGCAATGTACTTGCGCACGGCATCCGGGACGAGATAGCGGATCGAACGGGCCGCACGAACACGCCGGCGGATGTCGGTCGCGGAGATGTCGATCCGCGGTGTGGGCAGTATTCCATCGCGCAGCCGCTGAATCTGCGGGGCTGACAATGCAGTAGCAAGCGGCGAGAGGTCCGGCGACTCGAACCCGGGGCGGGCCGCCGTAACTATGCGACACATATCGACCAGCTCGCTCACGCGATACCAGGTGTGAAGCTCGCATAACGTGTCGCCGCCGATGATCCAATGGATCGGGAGGTCGGGCCCCAGCGATTCCCGATGACCCTCGACCGTCAGGATGGTGTAGCTCGGCCCGCTCCTGCGGATCTCGAAGTCGCTGGCCTCAAAGTCGGGCTCGCCGGCGATGGCCAGGCGGACCATCTCCAGCCGGTCGGCGGCGTCGGCGAGGTCATCGTCGTTTCTGTGGGGCGGGTTGGCGGAGGGGATCAGAACCACACGCGACAGACCCAATAGTTCGGCGATGCTGCGCGCGATGATGAGGTGCCCGTTGTGGATCGGGTTGAAGGTTCCGCCGAACAACGCGATGCTATCAGCGGTCATGCGGCATGCGTCCGGATGGTCGATGGGCCCGCCGGGTCAACGGCCGGGCATGATAAACGAACGCGACGTTCCCGTCATGGCCCCGGGGACGGGCCAGGCGGGAAGTCGATGACCATGCCGGCGATCCGTGGGTGAGGAAAAGCCCCTTGCAGCAGCAGGGCACCGCAAGCCCACTGCGGCGGCGCCGCGGGAGGCTCAGGCACATCCGGTCCAGGCTCACACGAGACGAGCCGGTACTCGTGGGCACTGCCAAACCAGAAGATCAGGAACCAGCCTGATAACCGCTGGACGCGGCGGACCTCACCGAGCCGGGGCGACAGCCAGAGGTAGCTGGTCAGGTCCACTATCGCCACCCAGGGAAAGTGGATGCTCAGATCCACTCGGACTCTCAGGCATCCTTCGAACCGGCCCGCAGGGCAATCCACGTCCTCAACGCCCTCGATCTGCACCTGGCGCTTCAAGGTCCCGGTCGCCCTCTCGATGCCGCGGTAGTCGAAGTAGCTGATGGGCGTAACCGCGGTGATGGGCCCGGTGGTTTCGAGTTCCAGCGGGATGGGCTCCATGGGCTCGGCCAGTCGGAAGAATACCGCCGTCCCGCCCGGCAGCGGGGCGGCAGGACGAGCCGCATCGGCCGGCCGCGTCGCCGGAGCGCCCGTGGGCTGGAGATACCGCTCGATCGGGAGCAACACACCCTGTTCCAGAATCCCTTCGCTTATGCGCCGGGGGGTGATTCGTCGAACGTAGGCGGTCGGCGGCCGGTCCTCTGTCAGGGGCAGCTCTCTCTTCTCGTAGACCCACCGGCCGATCCGGTTGGCCCGAAGACGGGGCGCAAGCGTCACCTCTTCGGGCTTCGGGTCCGGCACGACGTGTTCAGAAGATGGCCGCCAGGGCCCGATGCACCCGGCCGCCCACGTCATCGGCACCGTGATCAGGACAGCAAGCCAGCGCAAACGCTCATGCCCGGCGAGGCCGTCAGCCATACGCATCGGAGAGAACAGCCGCACGCAGTCACGGAGTCCTTTCAGTGGCCGCTCTGGCATTGTGGACAAAAGCCCGCATCCTGGCCGCGTCCTTCCGGCCCGGGGAGCCCTCGATCTCGACACCGGACGAAACGTCCACCGCGTAGGGCCGGACGATGCGAATGGCCTCCGCGACGTTGTCCGGGTTGAGCCCCCCGGCCAGGACGATAGGGGGCCAGTTCGCGAGCTTGCCCGCCTCACGGGCCGCCGACACCCAGTCCCAGCAGAACGCTTTTCCGGTGCCCCCTTTCAGGCCCGGATCAAACGTATCCAGGACGATGGCGCTCGGCCGGGAGGGACCGTCGGTCACAATCCAATCGGCAGGGCGATCAGCAAAAGCCTCGTCTCTTACGGCAACAACCGGGGTCGCGCGAAATCCTTCCCGGGCAAGCAGCATCAGAGACCTGCCCGTCACATCCCCATACACCTGCAGATGGGAAAGCCTGAACTCCCCAAAGAGTTCCGCCAGAGGGTCCGCCAACCGATCCTCCTGCACTTTCACCAGGGCAACGGGGGTTATCATGGGCGGGACAAACTGGAGAATACGGTGCCCACGATCCACGTCGATTCGTCGCGGCCCGGCGACGAAATTCAGTCCGATCGCATCAGCGCCGGCCTCCACCGCAGCAGCAGCGTCGGCGACGCTGGTGATTCCGCAGATCTTCACCCTCAAGTTGTAGCCCATAATACACCGGTCTACTACGCGGGATACTAAGATTGCCGCTCCGAGGGGTCAATCCCAGGCGCCCGCCGATTCTGTCATGGACCGACGCCCGCCCGACGATCCGCGAAGTGCTTGACGCCGCCGCTCGATTCCCTACACTGCCCTTTGGACCATGATCGTTCGGCGCGCGTCGGAGGGTCCCTTCTCAGACAGGAACCAGTGGTCGGCGCGCTTCATCCGGCGGCGGACCTGAAGCATTATGACGCATGTGAGTTGGGAGCATCCGACAGCGTCCGGCAGAACGGGCCGGACCGGCCACGCGAATCAACAAGCCGCGCCGGCGGGGCATCTTTCTGCGGTCCCGGCCGGTAACCGATCGGTTCCGTCAGGGCTTCTGCGAGTACCGGCGGCGGGCTGGGCGATCGTACTGGCCGTCGGCTTCTGTGGGGCCCTGGGCGGTTGCGGCTCGTCGCAGGCGAAATTCAACACCCTAGACCGGCACGGGCGAACGTATTACATCGACGGTGCAGGCAATTGGGGGTACGGGGTGGTGGAGGTCCAGGAGGGTCTCCGGAAAGCCGGATACCAGGGCAACATCATCATCTACGGCTGGTCAAGCACTTTCAATCCGGCCCTGGACCAGACCGTCGGCCGCCCGTTCGCCCGGGCGAAGGGACAGGAACTGGGCCGGCAGATAACCAAGTACTGCGAGAAGTTCCCGCACAACCAGGTCAACATCATCGCGCTCTCGGCAGGGACGGGGGTGGGGGTATGGGGCTGCGAGAACGTCCAGCCGCCGGCGAAAGTCAGCAATCTCATCATGCTCGGCTCAAGCCTATCGTCCACCTACGATATGCAAAAGGCACTCAAGAACATCTCGGGCGGGGCGTGGGTCTACTACTCCCCGAACGACGCGGTCCTCGACGGCCCGGTACGAGCCCTGGGGACAATCGACGGTGAGTTGGGAGGGACGTCGGCCGGGCTGGTCGGCCTTAAGAGCCGCAGCGGCAAGATCCACAACATCGCCTGGTCGCGCAGCTACACGCGCTACGGCTGGACCGGAGGCCACACCGACGCCACGAGCGTGCCGTTCGTGAGGAACGTCCTCGCCCGACATATCATCTCACAAAGCGAGCCGGTCTCCGAGAACCCTTAGGGTGGCGCTTGCGGCAACAGGAATTGCCGCGATCGTCGAGGTTGCCAGACCCGGGGCAATCGCCGCTATACGAGCGACCGGTAGACCGCATCGTACCCTTTGGCCATGACCGGGGCGCTGAAACGGGTCTCGACGTTCTTGCGGCAGGCGGCGGGGGAGATGGTATCGAGCCTCGCGACCG
>CAZOIA010000055.1:0-27996 GCA_964579675.1 uncultured Planctomycetales bacterium
AGACCTACTGGGCCGAACAGGCCGCCTGACCGCCATAATCGGTTGCTGGACCCGTTGCCGGAAAGGGCATCCGGCTCGACATTTACACGGGGGGGGAGATACGCAACGATTTCGAGTTCCATGGTCAACTGGTCCAGGAGTACGTCCAGGAGCCGACGCCACAGTGGGTGGACGTGAAGGGGTTCGGCACGAGCTATGAGTACTGCGGCTGGAACTCCGCGAGTCCGGGCAAGACCGCCATCAACTGGTATCCCTTCACGAAGAAGTTCGGGCGCGAGTACAGCGGCGAGCCCAAGATGACCCGGAATGTCAAGTACCCCGCCACGACCGCCCTCATGCAGGATGCAGACGAAGGGAAAAGCCCTTGCACCAGCGGGCCCGGGGGGCCGAACGTGGTCGGCGCGCCGGAGGGCGCCGCGACAAACAACCTCCCCGAATCGTGGGACAACCACGCGGCCAAGCTGCGGAACGTTCTCTACGCCGATGGCCACGTCGAATCACTCGGCCGGGGTTATTGGGAAAACCGGATACGTGAGCACTGCGGCCAGCAGTGAGGGCATCAGCCGTTCCCAGACCCGCCCACACTCGCACATTCAGGCCCTCGCACCCGCCCGCTTCTTGTTCCTCGTCCCCGATCTGGCCCGGGTCTCCGGCCTGTGCGCCGCCGGCGAAACGCCAGTGCCACCCATTCCGGGATAGCTCCCCGTCGGACGCCACGGCACCACCCGAGCGCAAGCAGGCGAGTAAGTCTTTATATGGAATGACCTTAGCCCCAGACGATTAACCGATGATCGGACCTTGCCGCCGCCTTCATCGTCCCTATTGGCCTGCCAGGTGGCGATAACGCTTTCTTCAAGAATGCGAGAGAAGGCCGATTCGGCTGTTGACATGTCATCCGAGAATCTGTTAACATGGCGCCATAAGGAAAGGCGGAAAAGCGCCACTTCCCGGTTGGGTCTGTATTCTGAGGCCGACACTTCTAGAAGGAGGCAAAGCTGTCAACCTGAGAACAGCGCCGTTATCAGGAGGCGGGGAAGTCTCGCCCCGAAAAGCAATTCGGCGGATTTGGGAAATGCGCAGTTCCTTTTATGAGAGGAGGAAAGTGATGAGGAAGTTTGTTTGTGTGCTGGCCGTCTTGGCGCTCGCCACGCCGGCCATGGCGTTCACCTTCAGCGAGAACTTCAACACCTACCAGAACGGCAGCACCACTTGGAATAGTGGAGGAGTGTGGAACGAGCCTACGAACAACCTGAAGCTCGATACCTATAGCTGCGACAATACGCTCGCCCCACGCACGGGCGGCGGTGACGGCTCGTATCGTAGCGCCCATGCAGAGCTGGAAAACAGCGTACTCTTGCCGGGTGAAGTCGGCGTTCCCCCTCTCGAGTTCTCAGCCTGCTTCTACTGGTCGCACGCCAAGTGCAAGGACGACGCGTTCTTCGTCGTTCTGTCTGACGATCCTGCCACTGCGGAGCAGGTTCCGGTGGAGCCCGTGTCCCTGGCCGAGCCGATCATGGCGATCGCCTGGGGCCACATCGCGACCGGCTCGAAGGATTACCACTTCTTCGACGGCCAGAGCTGGACCAAATGCGGCTTTTCCGTTGGCACCGGCGCCAAGGAAACCGTCTCGGGTACGGTCGATGGGGCTCACCCCGGCAACTGGGAAGCGTCTTGCAGCCCCACCGGCGGCGCCGGTAGCGGCGCGCTGGCAGTGGACCCCTTCTTCTTTGACACCGTGTCGGTCATCAGCTACGCCGGCACCAGCTACAACTATTACTCGGGTATCGATGACATCTACGTCAGTGCCGTTCCCGAGCCGGCGACGCTGATGTTGCTCGGTCTCGGCGGGCTGTTGCTGCGTCGGCGCCGGTAGACGCAAGGTAGAAGAAAGACGAGGGCCTGCCGGTCGTGATTTGTGTTGTGGCCAGCGGGGCAGTTGCGATTCGATGCATTGTTCCAGAGGAACGGTGAGGGCGGGCAGTGTGTGTCCGCCCTTGCCGCGTTTTCGAGCATGAGAACTGAACCCCCTCGCCCCGCGGCCGACTACCGGGAATGAGCGGATGCCAAAAGCCATCGGGGCGACGTGCTGTGGTGGATGCGCGACGGCTGTCATGCCAGCGTGCGTGCTCAGCGTGGGTAAAGGCATGGAGGGTAATAGCTTACGGACGAGCCCGGCGGCCGGGCCGCATGCCCCCCCCCGGCGCGCTATGGGAGGAGGGCAAACCGGCGACGCCCCCAAGGTGAAGAGCAACGGCCCAACAGAATCGAGATGCCGATGCCGGTGTTGACAAAGCGCGATTCCTTGTGTTAACATAGAGTGAGGCTTGGCACGTTGTGGACAGAGTCTGTTCGGCTATCGCCGAAAATCTCGTAAGGAGGAATGAGATGATGCAACGTCACGTGACATTTCTGTCGGGCGTGCTCGTCGCTGGCGTCCTGATCGGGGTATCGCCCGCGACGGCGCAGGATATCTTCTTCTATGACAGATGGGAGGACCCCACGCTTTATCCCACGGGGTTCCCGCAGGAGTTTCTGGACGTCTGGGCGGTCGATATCTGCGACAGCGCAAAGGTCCACGACGACCAATCCCACGTGTTCAGTGCCCCTCGCGGCGGCAAGAGCTACAAGCACAGCGCTACGAACAAGCTCGTCGGCTACCGGAACCGGCACGTTCTGACGGAGGCCGACCTGCTCGGCGCATCGGTGGTCCATGATCCTCATCCGAACGCCGTTCAGGGTACCGATGCAAACCCCCTGACGTTGCAGTTCTACCTCGATCTGGCTGCCATCGGATGGTCCCGCAAGAGCCACTACATGGAGCTGACCTGCGGCGGCGACCGGGCGCCGACACCGATGCTCGTGTCAATCTGCAGCGACAAAGTAAGACATCACATTGACTGGAACGGCGATGGCCAGATGCATGGGAGCATTGCCATCGGTCAAATCCCGATGATGGATGCGGATCCCTGCACGCCCGAAGAGCGGCAGGAGACCTACCGGCTGAGCATCTACGACGGCCTGTCGTGGCACCTTCTCAAGGACTATCCCGCCCCCGGCGCCAACATACATGTGTGCAAGCGGTGGAACTACGTGACCCTGACGATCAAGACGAGCACGATCGACGTGCAGTTGCGGTCAAAGTACAACCCGGCAACGGGTGCCTGCGATGGGGATACCACCATGACCACGACGATCGACCGTCACTACCCGGGTGCCTTCACCGCGGTTGTGATGGCCGGCCTCCCACCGGACGAGGAGAGCGGCGGGTGCTGGAACGGGGATAAGGACAGCGGCATCGAGAATGCCCAGAGCTGGATGGACGACATCTACCTGTACGACGGAGAAAGCGATTATTACGAAGACCCCTGTGGCATACCCCTGTTGGGGGCCTGCTGCGTGAGGACCGGGTGGGGATCCGGAACGTGTTCCATGACGTTGCAGGAAGATTGCACCGGCGAGTGGCTCGGGCCGAACACCAGTTGCGACGACTGCGAGTTCTGCCCCGATCCGTTTGCGGATACGGACCGGGATCTCGATGTCGATGCGGACGACTTCGGGGTATTCCAGGCCTGCGTCACGGGTGCGGGCGATCCGACCCAGGTATACGATCCGGTGAACTGCGGGTGCTTCGACCGGGACAACGGTGGCGCGGGCGACGGCGACATCGACCAGGACGACTGGGCAGCGTTCGAGGAATGCGCGAGCGGGCCGGCGATAGCGGCTGATACCTCATGTGACGGTTGATCGATCCTGCCGCGTCGGTGCATGCCGTCGGCCGATGACGAGAGAACTAACCTGAGGGCTGGCATCCTCCAGCCCCATTCTCCGCGACAGCAGAGGATGTAGGGTTCCCGCCCTGCGCCCTCTGCCGTTTTTTTGCGGCCCGGCCTGTAGGGGAGGCATTTCCCGCCTGCTCTCGCGCCCTTGTGCCAACGGCCAAATCACGTATCCTGTGTTCCGGGTAGACGGAGCTGGTTCTCAGCCGTCGCCATACGCGGCCAACAAATGAGGAAACGTCATGGCGAACTCGGAATCCACCGGTTCCTGCAGACCCAACCCGGCTTGGGGGAGACACTGAAGCGATGATCCTGGCGGCGGGCCGACTGCAGTTCCCCGACTACTTCATTCTCATCGGCTACTTCACGCTGATACTCGGGATCGGTGCGTACTTCTACCGCTACATGCGGCGTATGAAGGACTTCTTCAGCGGGGGGAACAGCATCCCGTGGTGGCTGAGCGGCGTGTCCTTCTACATGAGCTGCTTCAGTGCGTTCGGGTTCGTCGCGTACTCGGCCCTGGCCTTCGAGTTTGGATGGGTGGCGGTGACGATCTTCTGGGTCATGGCGCCGGCCACGCTGGTGAGCACGATCTTCATGTCCCGCCGCTGGCGGCGGGCCCGAATCGACAGCCCGGTGGAGTATCTCGAGAGCCGTTACAGCCCCGCGGTTCGACAGGCCTTCGCCTGGCAGGGCGTCCCGGTCAGGGTCATCGACGACTCGTTGAAGCTGGTAGCGATCGGGAAGTTCATCGAGCAGTGTCTCGGCCTGCGGATGGGGCCCAGCATGTTCTGGTCGGGCTTGATAATGCTCCTCTACACGTTCATGGGAGGACTATGGGCCGTGACCGTGACGGATTTCATCCAGTTCATCGTCATGCTCGCTGGCATCGCCGTGTTGCTGCCTCTTTCCATCTCCGCGGCGGGGGGCATCAGCACGTTCCTCCAGGATTCTCCGGAGGGGTTCTTCCGGCTGGCCAGCCCCGAGTACAGTTGGGTCTATCTCGGCACGACCGCCTTTCTCTTCTGTCTCGCATTCAGCAGCGTGAATTGGGCGTTGATTCAGCGGTTCTATTGCGTGCCCAAGGAAAAAGACGCGCTCAAGGTGGGATGGCTGGTGTTCGCGTTGAGCATCATCGGCCCGCCGCTGATCCTGCTGCCGGCCATGGCCGGCAGCCACTTCCTGACCGGCGTGGAAGATACCAACCAGGTCTATCCGAAGTTGTGCGTTGAGCTGCTGCCACCCGGCATGCTCGGGTTGATCATCGCCGCCATGTTCTCCGCCACCATGTCCATGCTCAGCAGCGACTATAACGTCGCGGCCAGCGTCCTGACCAACGACCTGTACCGGCGGCTCATCGCCCCGGGCGCCTCCCAGCGCAGACTGGTCTGGGTGGGCCGGGGCATGACACTCGCGATCGGACTGATCGCCCTGGGAACCGCTTTCCTGATGGCCCGGGCCGAGGGCGACGAACTGTTCCGAAACATGGTGAAGCTGTTCAGCGTCGCCACTGCCCCGGTGGCGATTCCAATGATAGCCGGATTGCTGACGCGAAAAGTCACGAACGCCGGCGCGCTGGCCGGATTCCTGGCGGGTCTGATGGCCGGAATCGCCGCCCTGATGCTCTGCCCGGACACCTTCGAGCTGTTCGGGGCCCTGTGCAAGAAGGAGAACGGGATCGTGTTCACCACGGTGCCGATCACGTTCATCTGGATGGTCCTCGTGAGCTGGCTCGATCGGGCGCTCGTCTCCCGGTCGGAGCAGGGGCAAGTGGACACCTTTCTGCATCGGCTCGAAGTGCCGATCGGCCAGTCCCGGGAGGATCGCGTTGCCGTTACCGGCGGCGACCGGGGCGCCATTTCCCCGTTTGGATTGGTCGGCGTGTCGACCATGTTGATCGGGGGCATGATGTTGGTTGTCTTGCCCTGGGTGGGCGGCGGGTTGGCGTTCGGGATGAGCTTGGGTGTCGGTCTGGCGCTGATGCTGTTGGGCGCACTCCTGACCATCGCGAGTCGACGGCGTTCGGCGCCAGCCCCGGAACCGCAGTGAAAGGGCGGATCCATGGAACTTGCGGGTCTTGCCGACCTCTATCGACGGACGCTCTTGGACGACGTCATTCCTTTCTGGATGCGCCATGCCATAGATGCCAACGGGGGGACGAATACGTGCATCCGCGACGATGGCAGGATCATCAGTCGTGACCGATGGAGTTGGTCGCAGTGGCGGGCGTTGTGGGTTTTCAGCAAGCTGTACAACGGCGTCGAAGCCCGGCCCGAATGGCTGAAGGCCGCCGAGGGTATTCATCGCTTCGTGACCGGTCACGGGCCGTTGGACGGCGGCCACTGGCCTTTGCTTCTTGACGGTGAAGGGCAGCTCAAGCGCGGATACGAAAGCATTTATGCCGACGGTTTTGCGATCTATGGTCTCGTCGAGTGGTGGCGGGCAACCGGAGATCCACAGGCCCTCGAGCTGGCAACGGCGACGTTCCGCGCCACCGAAGCCGCCCTGAACAGCCACGAGCCACCGCCTGCCTGGCCCTATCCCATCCCGCCGGGCAGAATCGCCCACGGGATCAGCATGCTCTTCTCGCTGGCCTATCACGAGCTCGCCCAGGCAACCGCGGACCCCGCGATCCGCGCTGCCGCCGATGTGCATCATCGACGGGTCATGGACACTTTCCTGCGCAAGGACCGGGGTCTTGTCCTGGAATGGCTGCGTCCCGACGGCACTGAGGTCGATCCGCCCGCCGGCACGGTCGTGGTGCCGGGCCACGCGATCGAATCGATGTGGTTCCAGATGCACATCGCGCCGTCCGCCGGCGATCCGGCGACGCCGGACCGGGCAGTCGCGGCCATCCGGCGCCATCTCGAGATCGGATGGGACCCTGAGTATGGCGGCCTGTTCCTCGCCGTCGATGCCGACGGACGCAAGGAAACCGCTTGGCCGTTCCACGACGCCAAGCTCTGGTGGCCGCACACCGAAGCACTCTACGCAACGCTGCTGGCTTACGAGCATTGCCGGGAGTCGTGGTGCCTGGAGTGGCATGAACGCATCCGCGAATACAGCTTCTCCCACTATCCCGTCGAGCCGTACGGCGAGTGGACCCAGAAGCTGGACCGCCGCGGAAGACCCATCACCGAGGTGGTTGCCTTGCCGGTCAAGGATCCCTTTCATCTGCCGCGCTCGCTGATCTACTGTGTCGAGGTGCTCGAAAGGCTCACGTCAACCTGAGTTGTCACGAAGCTCGCTTCACCGTTCGTTCACGGAGGGATGGATTCACCGTGGCCCGGACGGGCGGCCGACGGGACGGCCCGCGCTGGGTTCTACTTGAGTCTGAGGCCGTTACCGCCGTCGTCGCCGCACGAACAGCAGCGGGGCAAACAGGGCTACGATGACCAGATAAGCCGGCTCCGGCAGGAAGTCCATGCTCGATGAGCCGGTGAAGGGCAAACTGAAGTGCTTGATGTCAATGGAGAGGTCGAACACAAAATCCGCGATCGTGCCGGCCGCCGGCAGGCCGGTGACACCGCCAATGTGCGTAACGCCGCCGGAGTAGGTTCCCCCACCGGCAAGATAAGGGTCTTTGCCGGGCAGGTTGACTTCGCTAAGGATGACCTGACCCACATCGGCCTCGAACAACAGGTTGCCATGCTCGTCCTCGAGCTTGACGCTGCCCCCGCCGAACAGCCCCTTGGCCACGTCCGCTTGTGACTGGTCCTCCAGCAAGCAGAAGTTCTCCAGGAGGAAATGGCCGTCCTCGTACACCGTCTGGGGCTCGTGCAACTCGACGTACGAGACGATGATGTCCGTCGTAACATCAATGGACATCGGTGAGCCCACACCACCGGCGAACTCCGTACACATGTCGCTTCCACCGATCGACTCGATCGTCTTGGCCCGCGCCGGCAAGGCCATCAACCAGACGATCGCGAGAACCGCCACGAACCCTCGCGGGTTCAGTCTATCCCCGCAGAACAGCATTTCTCCGTCTCCTGTGTACGAAAAACGAATCAGGACGCTCTTAGCGCTCTCCCCTGACGGACCGAATCTCCAACCAGGACCGCCCGCCGTCGCCTCTTGCGATTGCGATTGGTAAGCAGAACCATTCCGAGTGCTCCCAGGAAGCTGATCATGGCCGGCTCCGGAAGCAGCGTGACCTTCGCCTGTGCCGAGAAACTCTCATCCAGGAAGTTATCGGGATCGCTCGTCAAATCGTACTGCAGCGAGAGGATCTCGCCCTGGCTCTGGAACTGCGGTGCCAGAGTACCACCGGTGACGTCGAATGATCCGCTCACGACAATCTGATGAATCCGGATTACCCCGGGGATGGTCAGGTCGATTTCCTGAGCATCGATATGGTCGATGTTGCCCGTCAGCAAATCGGTGCCGTTCGCGTCCTGGATGATGAGCGAATCAGGATCACCCCGGAACCTGCCCGAGGCGAATCCGTCGTGAGAGGTATCGTCGCCTTCCGTGATGGTGGTGGTTATGCACATGTACGCATTGGTGTAGGGCTGCGAGCCGCCGCCTTGATACTTGACCTGGATACCGAGTCTGTCCTGTTCGAAGCACATCTTGGTTTTCTTCAACTGCCCCTGGGGAACGGACAGGACCGTGAACTGGACGTCGACCGCGTCGGCGTTGATGCTTCGAATCATAGCGGCATCGGCCGGCCCGTTCGCCAGCGCCGATACCATCAGCACCGCCAGCAGAACCTGGAATGGTCCCCGTCGCGCTCCCCTGACGTTCAGAGGTGTGTTCGCAAGGACGGCGAAGCCGGCCATGGCCGCCCCCGACCGCGCCAACCGGGAGCCGGCGGCGACAAGGGCTATGCGTATGATTGCGCAAGTCGTTACAGCCTTTGTCATTCCCTCACTCCCTTGTCCGATCCTCGCTTCCAACAGCCCTGAGCGTTGTCAGAGGGGCCGGCTCGAGACGGGCGTATCGTTTGTGAGGGTGCCCTATCTCGGCCGGACCCGCCCCAACTCTTATCCGTCTCTTACTTGCGCCTTCTGCTGAGAAGCAGCATGGGCAGACCGCCCAGCACCAGCAGTACCATCGCTGCCGGCTCAGGAACGTACATCTCCGCCCCTTCTCCCCCCGCCGAACGGATCTCCTCGATCAGGTTAGGGGCCCCAGCGATTGTTAACCCATTCGTGACGAGCACTAGATTGAGGTCGTACGTATCATCCTCCCAAGCGAAGTCGTCCCAACTGAACGTGGTCGTGAAACTGTTGCTCTGTGAATCATACGTCAGGGGGTAGCGCGCACTGGGAGCTTGGACCCAGGTACCACCGATCTGGATATACGTCCACCACAACCCAGAGGCCTCCTCCGCCGGGGTGATCTGGTGCCGACCGGTGATATCGACATACGCATTCCCACTGAAGCAGTTCTCGGCCCAGTCGTCCACCAGGGTGGCGGCAAAAACGGTCGTGGGGGGGCCTCCCGTTGCCGACAGGCTGGTGATATATGGAACATCGAACGCGTAGGACACCGATTGGTCCGTAGGTATCCCCGGCCACCAGCTATTGGTCTCGTCCATGCCGACCCTGTTCGAAAGGTCGATGTAAGTATCATGCTGCAGCTTTGAGTGAAGCTGCCCCTTCAGGTCCGTGGGCACCCCGTCAGCGGTCAGGTCGTGTGAGCCGGGGATGCCATTCACCCAACCCGAGAAGACCCCTGCACCGTACAGATAAGCGGTCTGCGCGGTGTAGGTCCCCGTCAAGGCGCACCCGCAATGGTCCATGTCGATGTTCCAAATCACGTTGGCGTTGGCAACTCCCGCCGACATCAGTCCCAGGACCACACAAATTGCTGCTGACTTTTTCATTTCGCTCTTTTCCTTCTTTGGAATTCGTCGTCCCTTTGTCTCGCGCCGCCGCGGACCGCCCGCAGTCAACGATGCTTCTTTCCCATCCCGTCGTATCCTTGACACTAAGGTTTTGATCACTGACGTGCTTGCCCCATTCAAACCTCCTTTCCGCCGATCATTGGCCGTGATCGCTATTTGAATCCAGCCGGTCTTGTGATTGGCAAAGAGACGTGATTGCCTGCGCCTCGCGTCCCCTTACCCGATTCCGAGCGTATAAACACGGGGCCGGCTCGAGACGGGCGTATCGTATGAGGAGGGTGCCTTGATCTCGGCCGGACCCACCACCCCAACCCTCATCCGTCTCTTATTTGCGCCTTCTCCTGGGAACCAGCATGGGCAGGCCGCCCAGCGCCAGCAACACTACTGTCGCCGGTTCCGGAACGCACTCGGTTGCGATGTGGACGCTGTCGACGTAGACGGCTTCACCAGCGGGAGCGTAGATGTCCAGCCGGATCTCTTCCCACGGCGGGTTGGGCTCGATCCAGATCCAGTCATTCTCGAGAACCTCGGGATTGACACCGTCATATTCCAACCACCAGTCCGAATCTACTTCGGTATAACCGGGAGGCAGGAGCCCCGGGATGTCCCCCCAAGTGGGAACGACACAGTTTTGGAATGGCATAGGCTGTAGAGACTCTATCTCCGTCCACACGTGCTTCAGCAGTTGCGGGTCAGGCCAGTTGTCGATATGGAAGGTTACAGATCCTTCCAGCTCTGTGCATCCGCCAGTATTATCGATCCCGATCCTGCCCAGAGTCTCGAACCACTCGACATCACCCGCGAACGTCACCCAATCAGATTCCCACAGATTGGGATCGTCTGTTCCCTCGTAGTGAACATCATAGGCCGGGTCGTTGTACTGCCCTGCTGGGGGCGTATTGCTCGGATCCCGGTCGAAGTCCCACATGATATTCCGCTGGTATGGAAAACCAGTCTCCCACTCCGGTGCTCCCCACACCGGATCCTCCGGGGGATAAATGAATGGCAGCGCATACACAGCCGGACACACCCACAGTACCGACAGGCAGCAGACCATTACTCTTGCGTTCATGATTCGTTCTCCTTTCCCTAAATGTCAATTCTCAAAGAAGTCTCGACCAAAAGTCCGTTTGGCTAGCCCGACCAACCTCAGACAAAGAATACACCGCACCTTGGACCGGGCCCGACCGAGACCATTCCCGGACTACTGACAATACCGCAGCCTGCCCAGCAGCATGATCACGCCACCAATCACCAGCAGCAGCACGATTTGCGGTTCCGGAACGATCGTCACGGTTGTGCCGAACAGGTCACCGGTCACCGTCCTGTTGTCGGCATCCTTCACTCGCGTCGTATACTTGAGACAGCCTGGGAGCTGGAGGCTGTCAAGTATGTTCACGTCCGTACCTGCCGGAGGCGTTACCGCGAGCGCCTCGAACTCGAAGGTCGTCACCAGGGTTCCCTCGGAAGTTGCCGTGATCGTCTGTCCCCAGCCGGTCTGTCCGTTGTAGCGCCCGTCACCGTCCTTGGGAGGATCAGCCTCGTTAATACCGTAGTACGTGTCGGGGTATGGCAGCTTGGACTGAGTTGGGTCGAGGTTCGGAAGCTCCCCATTGTGGTTCAGTCCCAGGAAATCCAAATACAGGGTGTCCCACGTGAAGATGGGCGTGACTTGTGTCCAGTCGAGGGTTTCCCCCGGCGTATCGCAAACGGTATAGAGCCCGATCGTAACCGTTTCGCCCACCAGCCAATCCTTACCGGTAACGACGTCCCATTGGCCGAGGCCCAGGTTCCACTCCTGTTGCCTCCATTCCAGGTCGACCAGGATTGTCGCCGACGCGGGGGACACCATGCCGGCCACCAGCGCGATCAAAACGGATGCTCGAATCCAGTCTCTCCCTTGCCTTCGTGTCATTACTGCCCTTCCTTTCTCGGTAAGTTAGAAAAGGGGGTCGGCCCAAGACCGGCCAGTGACCTTGGCCGACCCCAACTGCTCAGATGCATCCATCGCCCTCCCAACGATTTATCTAGTCGGCCCTGCACCCTGGCAGGCCGGTTGCTTGCCTCTGGGCTGGAGTTGCCGGTTCGGTCACTGGTCGTCTCCACAGCCCAGGAGGAGAGAAGAGAGAGAAAGAGAGAGTAGTCTTGTTCATGAGGCGGTATCCGCTGTAGCACTCGCTTAGTTGTCCTTTTCGCCAGTCTCATCACGCACCCATTCATCGTTTGTCGCAGGGGCCTTATGCCTCCGCGGTTGTTATCTGCCAGGCTTAAGGAGGTTCTGCGCCGGCGCGCGTAGACTGTTAAGCCCGGCTCATGGTGGAAGAAAAACGCTATCTAGACGTACCTGCTTGCGGTGTGAACCAGAGAGACCGGTTCCGTTTCCGCTTTCATAGGTGTTTCGAGTCCGAGCGTTTCCTGGACCACCTGGCTCAATAAGCACGCCTCGGGCTCACCGGCCAAAACGGCTGTCACGCCCAGGCTTCTCGCTGCCGCTTCGCGGCGGTAATCGCATTCGTCCAGTAACACAATCGTTGGCAGCCAGGGACGAGCGGACTTGACTCGTCGAATCAGTTTTCCATCAGCCATGTCCGGTAGGTCCCATCGTGAAACCATCGCACCGATATCAAGGTTCCGACGGAGACACTTCATCGCCCACGCGGCGTTGTGTGCCCGGATGAGCCGAATCGCCAATCCTTCCAGGTGCTTCGACTCTCCGTTCAAACCAACGGTCAACACGGCTGCGCTTGGAGAAACGACGCAAATCACCTGGTGGTCCTCGCACCCACGATGTCCTCTTTGGCCGCGCCGGGCTGTCCAATCAGCCCGACTACTAACGACGCTCATACGAGTTGCAAGCCGCGTGCCACTTGCCCGCCGGCAGGAATCAAGAAGCCAAAACGTTGTTGCCTAAGGGCTTAGGGTGCCGGCCGCTGCTCGCCGGGACGCGGGGCAACGACGGGCGAGGCGACCACTATGGACGGCAGGGCAGCCGCCAATCCTTCTAAGGCGTTCGAATTACAAGGAGTTAGGAGAGATCGACCGTTTCAGCACCCCGGTCACCAGAATGGTCGCTGAGGAGGTATCCCACCCACCGTGAATAGCTGAGGCGCTCACAGCCATCGCCCGTGCCCCGCACCGGATATCGCCCCAGACAAAATGGCAAGGTGGCGCGTGACCGCAACCGATCACGCGCCACCCGCAACTCACTGCTTCAACTTGCCCTCCCTGGTCCTAACCAGCCCGGTTAGTCTCCCGGCCGGGCAGCACCACTCAACACCAGGTTGATATCCCTCATGTCAACCCAGCCATCGTGGTTGACATCGGCGGCCTCGGGCTTGACGTAGCCCATGCGCCGGAGGCTGCTCACCCGGATCCGCGAGACGTCGCGGCTGCGGCCTGTTCGGCGGTTGCTCGCTCGGCCTGTCGAAGCCAGGGCAAGCGAGTCGACCGGGCAATCTTCATCTACCTTCTGGTAGTTGGTCCTGATGAAGTTCAGGTCGTCCGCGTCACACAGAGTATTCCCGTCGATGTCACAATGGGGACCGGGTGTACCACAAGGTGTGTCGCGGTCGGACGGCGCGTTGGGCGGCGTCCACAGGGGAGCCATGACGACGAAGTCAAACAGATTGATCTTACCGTCATCATCGAGGTCACCCCCGAGGAGCCACTTGCCGCCCGTATCGGGATCGCCCGTGAAGTCGGCCACGTACGGCTGACCCGGTACGGCTGCCACGCTAACCGCCCGGCGTAACGAGTGCAGCTTGTCCTGGGCTGTGATGCAAGTGTAGTTGCCACACGGGATCTCGACCGGGAAGTCCACGACTTTAGTGGTATCTTCTCCCGCGGCTACCGCCGGGAAGGTGATATCCACGTCACACTCCTGATTGGTATCTCCGATCAGCTCGAGCGTAATGCACCGCACCATGTCCACATCGTTCACCATTGTGGGCGACAGCTCGACGCTGAGCAGCAAATCGTTCTTATCACTGACGGTCACGTCGAACGTACACTCGGCGGTATTGCCAGCAGCGTCGGTAGCCGTGCAGGTCACCGTCGTAGTCAAACCCCCCGGGCCGCCCGGGAAACACGTATTCTCGTCTACGGGTACTACTGGGCCCGCTCCGAAGTCGCCCAAGCACTCACAGATCACACCAGGACAATTGTCCGTGCAGGTCGGCGGTGTCCAATCAACAACCGCGCAGCACTTGCCGGCGTCGGCATTCACGTTGAAGTCACCTGGACACCCGTTCACCTTCGGGTCTTCACAGTCTTCGACCTTGACGTCGAACGTGCAGGTGCTGGTGTTGTCTGCGCTGTCGGTGGCCTCGCAGGTCACGGTCGTGGTGCCAACGGGGAAGACCGTCGGAGACGTTATAGGCACCGGGCCCGCTCCCAGGTCCGCCGTGCACTTGACCTCGACCGCACCGTCGCAATTGTCCTGGGCGGTGGGCGGGGTAAACGCCACCTCGGCCTCGCACACACCGGGATCGTTACACACCGTGATGTCGTCCGGGCAATCAGTAAGCTCCGGCGGTTCGCAATCCTCGACGGTCACTTCCTGCGTGCAGACAGGCACGCAGTTTTGGGGATCGGCCACGTCGCACGCCGTCCAGGTCACGACCGTCGTGCCCACGGGGTACTCGCCCGTCGCGTCAGTCTTGTCCGGGATCCATGCGACGTCATGCTCCAGCGAGGCGATACCGCAGTTGTCACTCACGAGGGGCTTCGGTATCAGTACCAGTGCCCAACATACACCCGGATCATTTCCTTGGCACACATTGGAAGGACACGCTATGGCTATGGGATCCTCCGTGTCCTCCACCGAAATCGTGAAGGTGCACGGGTTCTGTGCCGGGTTCCCCTTGGTGTCCGTGGCATCGCAGGTCACAACCGTGTCGCCCACGGGGAAGAACGTCCCAGGGCCCACCGGTTGCGGACCGGCTCCGAGGTCGGCCGTGCACGTCACGGGCACTGGGCCGTCGCAAACATCATCGGCATCCAGTACCGGGAAGTCAGTATCGACCACCGCGCCGCATTTGCCCTTATCGTTGTCAACGGTGATCACGGGCGGTACGGGGCAGCCGGAGATCAGCGGCCCCTCGTTGTCCGTCACTATCACGTCGAACACGCAAGGGTCACTTTCATTGTTGCTCGTATCTTTCGCTATGCAGGTAACCTGGGTGGTGCCCACAGGGAACGAGCTGCCGCTTGGAGGAGTACAATCGCACCAGGCATTGGGATCGCAATCCTCGAATGCCGGATCGTCGAAATCGACGACGGCCCCGCACACACCCGGATCCAGACACACCTCGACGTTTTCATGGCACGGGGTGTCCTTCCACACCGGCGCCTTATCATCCAGGATTGTCACGGTGAACGGGCAACAACAGTTTTCGTTAGGCGGTGTCGCGCTATCTTGAGCACAGCAGGTCACCGTGGTCGTCCCGACCGGGAAAGCCGTCCCGGGTGTTACGACCTCCGGACCGGATCCCAGGTCGGCCGTACACACGACCGGGACCGGGCCGTCGCAATTGTCCACTGCGGTCGGCGGTGTCCAGTCAACCACCTTTGTGCACTGTCCCGGATCGAGCCCTTCGGTAATGTCAGACGGACAACCGCTGAGCGCGGGAGCCTCGCAATCATTCACCTTCACCTCGAACTGGCAATCACAGCTCTCGTTGCCCGCGCTGTCCTCGGCGCAGCAGGTCACCACGGTCGTCCCGACCGGGAAACACGTAGTCCCGTCTACGACCACCGGACCGCCTCCCAGGTCCACCGTGCACTCCACGGGCACCACGCCGTCACAGTTATCCTCGGCAGTCAGGTCAGGGAACCCAGCCCCGAGCACGGCACAGCAGAGCCCAGCATCATTGCAGACTTCAATCGCCCCCGTGGGACAACCGGAGATGCGGGGGGGTTCACAGTCCTTGACAGTAATTTCGACAATACAGCTATCGGAGTTGCCACAGGGATCGGTCACGGTGAGCTCGACGGGCACCGGCGTAGCGGACGGGGGGTACTCGTCGCCGGCCTCAGGATCCTGCTCACACACGCACTCTCCGCACGAGGTATCGGTATACTGCACCTCCGGGCAGAGGTTGGGAATCTTGCCCAGGCAAGTTCCCGGCTCTGTGCACACAGGCCGAGGGAGCGGGCAAGCGGTGATCTCCGGGGGTACCATATCAATCATCACCTCGGCCGCGGGCCCGAGGTTGAGGGGATCCACCACGCCCGACACGTCATTACCGAGCCACGTGCCTCCCTCGAGACTGAGTGCAGGCGGTTGGCAACAAACGGTGGCCGCCGTCGCGGTCGCCTTCATGGTGACGACGGCCATTGTGTGGTCGTCCGACCTGCCCGTAGGCGGAAACACCGTGGTAAGAACACCGAACGTGATCTCGGTTCCCGCGCCACAGACCGGCGGGACAATGAACTGGTAGCCGGTGCCCGGGGTAACGCTGAGACATTCCCAGCAATCAGTTTCAGTGTATTCCAGAACGAACTCGCCCGCGATGACGCCTCCACCCTCATTGGCTATGTTGGAGACCTTGACCTCGATTTCGACCTCCTCGTCGGGCTGGGTGAGGCAATCCTTGGCCGCCGCCAGATCCAGGTCCGCCTCTCCGAGTGCCGCCGGTGGGCCGGTCAGCACCAGCGCCACAATCACCAGCCCCAGACAATAATTCTTGTTAAGTTTCACAACTTTCTCCTTTCAAGACTGTGAACGGTCTGGGGCGCACATCCCTCGGCAGGACGTGCGTCCAATCTCGGCGGAATGCGTGCACTTTGTGCACCCATCCTCCCTCACACTTCTTCCCTGAGTCTCGCTGCTTGTTCTCGAGAGTTGTTGCCCCTTCACCTCCTTTCACTTCTGCCTGCGCTCACCTTTTGTCCATATACGAGCGACCGCCTCGCAACCTCATCGCCGCGGAAGAAGGTTCGGGAGGCCGGCGTCAGGTATTGGGGCATCCGGATCCTCTTTCTCCTCCGGTCGTGAAAGAATTGCTTCCCTCAGCACAATAGATGGGGGAATATTATGGGACCATCCGTTTACGTGTCAAGAGGTAGCTTGCTTTGTTTTCCTTATTTTTTTCTGTAAGTTTTTGTGTTTTCCTTTGTTTCTTTTTTTTTGGGGGTGGTGGCGGAAGCCTATAAGGGCTGGCCAGGAGGTGGACATACTTGTCTCACCTGAGGCTCGTAAAACACTTCAAATTAAGTAGATACAAGATGACCCCGGGTTCACTGAACCGCGGGGTCGCGATTCCCGACTACCCCCGTGCGGGCGGAATGAGATCACGGCAACGGTTTCTCACGATCCGTCAGGATCGCGGCACGGGCCAGTGCCAAATAAGATGACCCACCGCGGAGGCAGAAAGACGAGGGGCGTGATCTCTCACCGGGAAGGTGGCGAGTCCTGCCTGCTGGCGAGCTGCTACGTTCCGGTGCTTCGGGGCTCAATGCCCAAGTCACGGATGAGGCGGTTCAATCGGCGGCGCTCCAGACCCAGCAAACCAGCCGCCGCCAGCTTGCGGCCGTTCGTGTACTGCAGGGCCTGGGTGATCAGACGCTTGTTCGCTTGGGCCAGGGTCGGGAACGGAGCAGGCCGGTTGTCCCCGCTTGCCGTCATGATCTCCAGGGGTAATCCCGCGGGTGGGACGGTTCTGCCCGGGCTCATCACGTGTGCGTGCTCCATCACGTTGGCCAGTTCGCGCACGTTTCCCGGCCAGGGGTACCTCAGCAGGGAATCTCTTGTCTGGGGCTCCAGCCGTTTGACCGGCTCGTCGTACAGGTTCGCCTGCTGCTGGAGGAAGTGCTCAGCCAGCGGGAGAATGTCAGACCGGCGTTCCCGGAGTGGGGGTATCCGCAAGTTGATCACATTGATCCGGTAGTAAAGATCGTTCCTGAACGTGCCCTCGCGCACCATCGGCTCAAGACTCCGATTGGTGGCGCATATCAGCCGAACGTCCACCGGGTATGACGTGGTCGCGCCAACCGGTGTGACCCTCGAATCCTGAAGCACGCGCAGGAGCTTCGCCTGGAGGCCGAGGGAAAGCTCCCCGACTTCGTCCAGGAAAATCGTTCCTCCGTCCGCAGCACGGAAGAAGCCGAGCGTGTCGCGATCGGCTCCGGTAAAGGCGCCCTTGACATGCCCGAAGAGCTGACTCGAAAACAACTCGCCCGATAAATTGGTGCAATCCACCGGCACGAAGGGCTTGCAAGCACGCCGGCTGCGCCGGTGGAGCTGGCGGGCCATCATCTCCTTCCCCGTGCCGCTCTCCCCGCACAACAGCACCGGGCACTCGCGAGGGGCGATTGTCCCGACAACGTCGAGCACGCATCTGAAGGCGGACGAGCCTCCCACACATTCATGCGGATTTCCCACGGCGATTTGCTTTGGACCTGACCCTCTCTACCCCAACCCCGACGAACCTGCAGCCAGCATCGAGAGCTCGCAGCATCCGAAACGGTGGATACGGCAACCGTGTCATGCAGATCCAGATTGTTCGCGTTGTCTAAATGAGCACAAGAATGGCAGGACAGGCATTCTCTCACTCTCCCTTCTTCGACGCCGCGACCGGTGTTGGTCCCTCACTCATAAGCAACCGCTTGAGTTATTCTCGCGCGGCAATGCCGAGGATACCACACCAAGCTGGTCTTATAACCAAACCGATCCCCCATGTCAAGTAAAAACGTGGCCAATTTCGGCGGTGGAGGATCCCGGCTCGCGACCTTGGCAAGCCGCTCGAACGCCCGAGGGTCGGCTTACTCATGACTCTCGAGGCTTGGATGTTCGTCAGGGATTCGTAAGTTCTTGTGGCGCAGGGCCTTGCATCGGACGAGACTAGTTCATCCTGATGGCGATGGCGGTGATATCGTCCTTGGGCCAATCGGTGTCGGGGGTGTTGATGGCCTCCTGATGAATCTCCGCGAGAGCAGTCTGAGGGCCGTCGATCGCCAACCGGTCAATCCAGGTTGACTGGAGGAGGCTGGCCTCGTTGTGGCCGGTGCGCCGCGTCATGAGAAGCGCCTCCAGCCCGTCGGTGTAGAACAGCAGGGTGTCTCCCGGGGCGAAATCGTGGGTTACGACTTCAAATGACTGACCTGAAAACGCTCCGATGAGTCCACCTTCGCTTGGAATCTGCCGGGGCTTCTCACCGGACCGGATCAGGATCGGGTAGGGGACCCCACCCCGCGCCCAGCGGATCCGGCCAGTGGTGCGGTCGAAGATCGCGTTCAGGGCGGTGATGAACTGGCACTGCGTCAGGTTCGTGCCGAGCAAATCGCGGTTGAGGCGCTCGAGCAATTGATCCGGCTCAATGATCCGATACGAGCCGTCCACAATCTCTCTGCCCCGCAGCGAGTTCTTGATGAAGATGGTCAGCAGGGCCGCGGGCAGGCCGTGACCGGTGGCATCGGCGATCGAGAAGCTCAATCGCTCCTCGTCCAGTCTGGAGATGTCGTAGATGTCACCGCTGACGCGGTCGGCCGGCAGGTAAAGGGTGGAAATGGTAAGCGGTCCGGTGTCCAGCAGAGGCTCGGGCAGCAGGTCGTTCTGGATCTGGCCGGCGAGACTGAGCTGTTCCTTGAATTGTCGGGCACCGGAGGCCAACTCCGCATGCCGCCGCCGCAACCGGGCCAGTTCGTCCCGCAGCCGGCAAAGTGGGTGACGGATCTCGCACAGGGCCTTGATGTGTCCGGTGAGCTCGTCGGTGCTCATGGTGACAGCGGCGGGTTCGGCCGCCGCCCGCCCCAGGAGGCCGGACGCCGACTCCTGCTCGATTTCGGAGGGCGGATCGGCGGCCTCGATGCCGGGGAGCACCATGGTCGCGCAGGCCTGGTGCGAGGCATCGGCCAGGATACGGTCGAGCACGTCGGGTGAGCCCTGGGCCCCCGGCAGGATCACGCACACGTCCGCAGTGGAGGACACTCCACTAACCAGCGCCTTGTCCAGCGACCGAATGGACACCCGCGCGTTGATTCGATTCAGCGCGTTCTGCAGGGGCGGCGGCACCATGCTCTGATCGAGAATGAGTTGGACGTGCGGCGTGTCCAAGGAACCGATCCGATACAAGAGTCTCCCGGCCAAACGAAGACACGATCAGAAGGTCCGGACCACGATCAGGAGGTCCAGACATTGAGTCGTGAGATCCCCGCGTATGTTGATTTCGGAAGATTGGCCGGGGGACTTAACGTATCCCCTGCGGGCAATCGAGAAGTTCTCGGACCACACCCCCGCGCGTTCGGCCCGGGCGGGGTGCTCACCAAACGATACGGGCGCCGGTATGGTGCCTGTTTGCTGGTCGTGACCGTGTCCTGCCTGCCCCGGGATAAACCGGCGAGCTGTAGTGAATGAGAGAGTCATACTTAAAAGGGTCAGCGGTCCACAACGGTCCCGAGAACGGATCCGTTCGTCCCGTGTATCGCGCTACTCGATCAATCCGCAAAACGGCAACGGGTGGCTTGGAAAAGCGCCGCTGCAGAACTAGCCTTGGGGCAGTCTCGCCTCCAACCTTGTTGCATAATGTCCCGTTCGGGGCTATTCGCAAAAGGGGATGGGCTGACCTTGTAGACCACGCGATCCGTTTGGAGCCGTTTGTCGTCGCAGATCCGTTGGCCGCCGAAGCAACATGATTCCTCCTCCGACTGATCGTGAGTGTCCACGGGCGGCGAGCGGCCACCGGCTTAGCCGGAGCGGTCGGACAAGTTGACGGCCGGCATGGTTTTCACCGATAAGATCGACCGAGACGAATACCCCTTAGCCCCAATACGGTTCACTTAAGGATCACAACTGACTGTTCGAACGGACGTTGCGGCTGTGGAAGGTTGTAATGTTCCACCCTTTTCTTGGCGAAGTTCGACATCTTCTTTTTGACGACCCGGGGGTTGATGCGGTTGTCCCGGGGCGGCAGTTGGCCGATGGCGATCACGAGCCAGCCGACCGCTGCCGCGGGCAGACGTCGAATGCGTCGACTCTGACGCTTGGTATGGGCCAGGACAGAATTGATGGTGACGGGCGGAACGAACCGGCTCAGAGCTTCCAGGACAATCGAATTCGAGGGCCACTCCACCGAGAGTGGAGATCCAGGCCTTCCTTGGCCGATAGTGGTCACGATTCAAGCCTCCTTTGCGATAGGTGGAATCTTGACAATTCTCCTATCGTCAATGAGAGGCTCGGTTTATGCGCCTTAAGTAAACCGTATTGGGACTAAGGGGGGCACATTCCTGTTCCGATAATACCGGGATGTCCCGGACCCCGACCGTGCAGGCTGATCGCCGTCATGACCAGGACGATTACAACCAGGCCCGGGCATTGCTGCGGGCGGGCGAAGCCTCGGCCGGTTCTCATCTGCTCGGTGAGATCGCCCGGCGAACCGGCGACGACGCCCTTCGTTCGCAGTGCTTCTATAACCTGGCGGAAGTGCTCGAGGAGCTGGGGCAAACGGAGCAGGCGTATCAGACCTGGAACGCCCTGGGCTGCAAGCCGCCGGGCCAGCGGAACAAGACGGACGTAATGGCCCGGGCAACGGTTATGAGGGTGTTCGAGAAACACTCGCTGCACTTGCCGCCGCCGGACTTCCCGCCGCGGGTCCAGCTCGAGATCACGAACCGGTGCAACCTGCGCTGCATCATGTGCACGCGGAACCAGATGACCCGGCCGCTGGGGGACATGGCCTTCGAGACGGTCCGCAGGGCCGCCGACGAGTGCTGCCAGGAGCCGGGGTGCGTGGTGTGCCTCTATTTCCTGGGAGAGCCGCTGCTCAACCGGGAGCTCGAGCGGATGGCCGCCTACCTGGATTCGGTCAAAGACCGCCCGCCGATCCGGACGGTGTTCGGCATCCAGACGAACGGCATGTTGCTCACGAAAGACCGGGCCCGCTCGCTGCTGTCGGCGGGGCTGCGGAATTATGCCTTTTCCGTGGACGGCTTGGAGGGCGACCTGGAGCGGATTCGCCGGGGTGCGTCCTACCCCGTGGTCGAGCGAAACATCCTCGACCTGATCGAGGTCGGGCGTGAAATGGGCATCAACGATCTGGTGGTGAACATCTCCAAGCTTTGTGACGACCCCGATGCCGAGGAGGTCCAACGTTTCCTCGAACGATGGGAGGGAAAGGTGGACCAGGTTCACTTGCTGGGCATCACCCGCATGGAGGGCAACTCGTTCATGGCCGCCGACGGCACCATCCAGCCCGTCCGGCGACGCGCACATCCGAGCCGGCGGGTCTATTGCGGGCATGGTCAGCGGCTGCTGGTATACTGGAACGGTGACTTCGGCTTCTGCTGCGGCGACATCAACGGCCGGCTGGAGCTGGGCAACATCCACGACCGCTCCATTCGCGAGGTGTGGAACTCGCCTGAGATCCAGCGCATCCGCGGGAAGATTCTTGCCGCAGACTACACCGGGCTCAGCGCGTGCGACTCGTGTCCGCACTCGCGCTGTTGAGATTGGCTCTGATGCTTCGGGGCCCGGCCGCTGAACCTGCGTGGTCAATGAACACCAGAAAAGCCCAGGGAAGGAAAGCCTCGGACGCGCCCGACGCGGGCGAGACGAACGAGTCGCATTCACTTCGTGGCTGGGCGGTGTCTTTGCTGCTGCTCGCCGGGGGTGTTGTTTACATCTGCATGTTCTGGGGAGAGGCGGCCAGCTTTTTCCCAAAGCCCTTGAGCCAATGGGCGTGTTTCTGCCGGCGGACGCTGCGGTTGTGGTATCACGAACGTCTGGCACTGTGGCTGGCTGCCCAGTTCTGCGTGGGGATGGTTGTCCCCACGGTTCTGCTGATGCTGTGCGGGGGCGGGCTCGCGCAGGTGGGCTTCGGGTGGCCGAATGCCCTCGGCCGGCGGCTCATCATGGTCAGTATAGTCCTTTCGATCCCTTTTGGCGTCTGGCTGCTCAACAGCTTTACCCAACGACCGGGCCGTCCCATCATCAATCTCCACTATGTCTGCGGGTTGCTGGTGGCTGTTCCGGAGCACTTCCTGATTTGCGGGATCTTCCTCGCTGTCATGCTGCCGGGTCGCGCCCTGCCGGATCCAGCGCCGATGGCCACGGTTGAGGGACCGTTCGCGCTTCGCGTGTTACGCTGGCTCGGACTTGCCCAGCCGCCACCTTCTGAGAATGCTGGTTGGATACTGGCCTGGTTCGGTCTGACCGGTAGCTCGCTGGTGGCGGTCCTGGTCTCGGGGACGTTGTTCTGGATGGTTCACATCGGCAAAGGCGATTTAGAGGCGCTTCTCTCGCTACCCGGCGGGGTTGCGGTGGCCTACGTTACGCTTCGCTCCCGCTCAATCTGGCCCGCTGTCCTGGGTCATTGGGCGATGAATCTGATCCCTCTGGGCTTGCTGGCCGCGCTTGGATAGAGCAGCGCCGAAGGGCGACCGGGCGGCTGGTTCGCCGTCGAGGGGTGAGGGCTTAACGGTCACCTGCAAGATACGTATGCCATGATCAGGAGCAGGTGCGATGGGCGGATGCGAAGGGGATGAATTCGTCAGCGAGCCGATCGCGCCGGTACCGGGAACGGCCGACATTGGCGCGATGGCCCGCGGAGAGCCGGGGCTGCCCGCCCGATTCACCTGGCGAGATACGGAGTACGCGGTAAAGGCGGTCATCAAGGCGTGGAAAAGCAGCTCGTGCGAGGGTGGGACCGGCAAGCTGTACCTGCGGAGGCACTGGTACATGATTCAAACCGACCCGGCCTGTGAGATGACGATCTACTGCGAGCGCCAGGCTCGCAATCGGCGAGCCCCCAAGTCCCGGTGGTGGTTGTACAGCGTCCGTGCCGGTGAGACCGGGTAAGAGGTCCACGCCATCGCGCTGCGGTGGGACGTGTTTAGCGACCTCCGGCGCGATCAGAGCCGGTTCCGACACGATCAGAGCCGGCCTCTGTGAGGCCGGTGTTTCCTCGGATGGGGAGACCTCACGCCGCGAAGATGCACCGGGTTCACAGAACCCGGCTCGGAATACGGAATCCAGCGCACCGGGCTCGCAGAGGTTGGCTCGGAGTTGCTGCCCACGCCATGGACGCACCTGCGGTCGCGGGCTCTGGCGGCTCGCGGCGGCGCCGGTCATCGAGTAGAATCCTCGCCGAGGTAGCCGTATGACCAGCAAGAAAGACAAGTACTGGGCCATGCACGAAGAGCCCTGGCGGGTGTTCCGGATCATGGCGGAGTTCGTGGAAGGCTTTGACGTCATGAGCCGGCTCGGGGCGGCGGTGACGGTGTTCGGATCGGCGCGGACAGCGCCGGACAAGCCGGCGTATCAACAGGCGGTGGACCTGAGTCGCAAACTGATCGCCGAAGGGTTCGCGGTGATCACGGGGGGCGGGCCGGGGATCATGGAGGCCGCCAACAAGGGGGCCCTCGAAGCCCGCGGCACGAGCGTCGGGCTCAACATCGCCATCCCCCAGGAGCAGAAGCCCAACCCGTATATCAACGTGGGACTCGACTTCGATTACTTCTTCGCCCGCAAGGTGATGTTCGTCAAGTATGCCTTCGGCGTGGTGTGTTTCCCGGGCGGGTTCGGGACCCTGGATGAGTTGTTCGAAACGCTGACCCTGATCCAGACTCAGAAGACCAACCCCTCACCGGTGGTCCTGATCGGGAGCTCCTACTTCGGGCCGCTGGTGAACTGGCTGCGGTCCACCCTTCTCGAAGAGCACGCGACCATAAGCCCGGAAGACCTCGATTTGTTCATGCTCACGGACGACGTGGACGAGGCGGTTGCCCACATCGTAGGTCACTACAAAGAGGCAGGGCCTTTGTGGAAGCATCCGGCGCCGAGGCAGGGTCGGCGCCACGACGACCGCTGACGAGAGATTCCTATGGGTGCGTGCGCTCGCTTCAGCGACCTGTTGGCGGCGGCAGCGGTTCTCATAACGGCGCCGCTGGCTGGCGCCCAGCCCGATCCAGGCGACCTCGCCCGGATCGAGGTCCTCCAGAACACGCTGGCCGCGGTGGCCGAGGAGGTCCGCCCGAGCGTGGTGGCGATCCGCGCGGATCGCCATCTGGAACCCGCTGACTGCCCAGGCGCCGACCCCGTGCCCCCTGACGACGAGGTGCACCGCCGGCTCCTGGAGCGCACCTTCCCCGCGGTGGGCAGTGGTGTGATCACCCACGCCGACGGCCTGATCCTGACTAACGAGCATGTGATTCACGACGCCGAGCCCGACGCGATCGAATGCGTGCTCACCGGCGGCGAGCGGTACACGGTCCAGGGGATCACCACCGACCCGCGGAGCGACCTGGCCGTTCTGCGGATCGACGCCAGGGGTCTCAAGCCGGTCCGGCTCGGTGATGTGAGCACGGTGAGGCAGGGACACTTCGCAATCGTGATGGGCAACCCGTTCGGCTCGGCATCCGACGGGCAAGGGAAACCGGCCATGTCGTTCGGCGTGATCAGCGCCCTGGGCCAGGATCTAACTCGGAAGCTGGATCCGCACCGCTACTACGGCAATCTGCTTCAGACCGACGCGCGAATCAATCCCGGCAACAGCGGCGGCCCGTTGCTCAACATCAGGGGCGAGGTGATCGGGCTCATCACCGCGATCTCGTCCCGGTCGGGCGGGAGCGAAGGGGTGGGCTACGCGATCGCCATCGACAAACGGACCAGGCAGATCATCGCTCAGCTCGCGCGGGGAGAAACGGTTGAATACGGGTACCTGGGCGTCGGGCTGAAGGACGCGACGCTTGAGGACCGGAAACGCGCGGGCCGGGCCGATCAAGGCGGGGCGGTGATTGACACCGTGCAATCAGGGATGCCGGCCACTGACGCCCACCTGCAACCCGGCGACGTCGTCGTCGCGTTTGACGGTGAGTCCGTCCAGAGCGCCGATCAACTCGCCCGATTAGTGGGAGCGGCCCGGATCGACATCACGGTGAACATGATGATCTGGCGAGGCGGAAAACGCTTGACCGTGGCAGTCGCGCCCACCCGCCGCCAAGACGCGATCAAAGGGGTCAACATTGAGATGCCTTTGTCGTGGCGGGGGATGACGTTGGAGAACCCCACGTCGAAGGTTCGCGCCCGGTTCGAACTGCCGGAAGCCACGGCGGGCGTCGTAGTAACCCACGTCGAGGCCGGTGGCGCCGCCGAGCAGGCAGGACTCAGACCGGGACAGGTCATTCGTCAAATCGGCGGCGAGCCGGTCAAGGGCGTTCGCCGCTTGCGCGAAATCGCACCCGACCTCACCGGCCCGCTGACCATCATCGTGGACGCGGACCCGCCCGCCGAGATGACGTTGCCCTGACCCGAACCATCCACCGCTGACCCCCGGAGTTACCCGGAGAGAGCGAAAGACGGAGAGAGGGAGGCAGAGCGGGGAAACGAGGCGAAAACCAGACGTTCCCTTTCCCGTCTGCAGGCTGCTCTGTCACTTGGGATAGACGAACACGGTCATCGTCTCGCGGGCAAGTATCGCCCGGGTATCGTCTTCGAGCGTGACCGCCAACCGATAGCGTCCCGGCTCGGCGTCGGCATGGATGGCGATGCGTCTTTGGACCGGGCGGTCTTCACCGGGGAAACGGATTCCAGCGGTGCCGGGCAGGCCCACGAGCGGCTCCAGCGGCTCGAGCCGGGCGGTGAGGGTCAGCTCCCGCGCGTCCCAGGACCGGGTGGCGCAATCGAGGGTGAAGCACCCGCCCACGGGGGCAACGGTTTTGTGCCAGACGATCGTGGCCCAGGATCGCGGGGCGATGACCCGCCGCCGGGCCTCATCGCCAACCTCGGGCATTTGAAGCCTGCGGAACGCCGCCGGCTGCTTGCCTGCGGTCATCGCGCCGGGCGAGGTCTCGTGGAAGGTTTCCCGTGGCTCGGCGTCGGCGTCGTTGAACGTAACCGCGATGCCGACAATCGGCGTGATGGCGGGTGACATCGGTCCGAGCTGCGAAAGCGGTATAGCCGCTTCATATACGGTCCTTCCTTCGGTGTCAGAGCGCTTGATGGCAACGAGCACGTCGGTCATTTCCCGCGGCTTCTGCCCGCGTCGGCAGTGCCACCGCCACGCGATCGGACGGTTCGGTTCCACCAGGGCCAGGCCGATCTCGTGCTGATTGCCGGAGTACCCCTGTCTGTTGCCCTCGTTGAGCGGATCTAGCCCGATTTGAATGCAGTCACCCTTCCACAGGTCCCAGCCATAGAACGGTTGATGGTGCTGATCATCGTCCACCCGGGCGGCGACGTAGAATAACGATCCGTCGTAGGCGAACGCGATCCGGGTGGCGAAATCGCCGGGGCCATCCCATTTACCGCCGCCGGAAG
Source organism: uncultured Planctomycetales bacterium (assembly GCA_964579675.1). Classification (GTDB taxonomy): domain Bacteria; phylum Planctomycetota; class Phycisphaerae; order UBA1845; family PWPN01; genus CAZOIA01. Next base: position 26,882 of record CAZOIA010000055.1, read on the forward strand.
GTTTGTCGCGGTGCGACACCCATCCTGCCTCAGCCCAATCGTCGAGTTGCCCGTCGATCGTCATCTCGCGATCGTGAACCGGCAGGGCAGTCATTGCCTGGACCGCAATTGGGATGCCCGGGCCCTCAAGCGGACTTTCCGTTTCGATCCGCACCGTGGGCCGGATGGGATCGGCGCGGGTGAAACCGGGAACCGCTTCAACGCCGGCATCCTCGCCGACGATCAGTAATTGCTCGTATCCAAGCTTTGCCAGGCCCTCGTGCTCCACCGTGAAGTCGAACGGGACGCCTCGCTTCGCGCAGAGCACACCTTCCCAGATGGCAGCCGCTACGACCTCGCGATAGGCGGTTCCGGTGCGGTTTCGGCTTTCGAACGAGAAGGAACGCTGGCCCCACATGTGCCCCCAACTCAGCGTGTATCCGGCAGGGAAGACGATCCCGACCCTGGCCGCGGCGCGGAGCCCGTCCATCGCAGCCCGCGGATGGGCCGCCGCGTGCTCCACCAGCGCCTCGGTCAACGCAAGCTGGTCCGTGTAGGCCACGTGGTGGCCGTGGTCGGATGTCCAGAACCACAGGTGCCTCGCCCCCATGTCGTAGGCGAGCGTGAGAGCCGGCAAACGCATGGCCGGGTCCGATTGGCCGTAGATGCTCATGCCCCACTCGCCGCCGAACGCCCGTGCCGCCCCTCGGAGAAAAGCGTAGTAGCACAGCAGCATCTCGCGGGTCGTGACCTGGAGCCCCGGGCCGAACAGCGCCGTCGGCTCCCAGCCGTACCCCTCCTTCACGTAACGACCTTCGTGTACGATCCCCGGCGCCCCACCGGCCAGCTCATAGAACGCAGCCTGGTATTCAGTCTCCCACGCCGGGGCCAGGATGTGCTCGCCCGGATGCAGATCAAGATCGGGATGAATCCCGAAGCGGCCGAGTGCGTCCGCGATCGTGTTGAGCGGGCTCATGCGGCGTCCGCTGTAGATGTGCCGGACCCGCGACTTCAGGAAGCTCGCCATCTGCTGTGGATGGTCTAGCTCGGCCGGGGCGACCTCCTGCCAGCCCAGGCGGATCATCGGCTCGTCGCTGAACATCGGGCCGGGGATGTAGTTGCTGCGGTAGTAATCC
>CAZOIA010000056.1:0-1584 GCA_964579675.1 uncultured Planctomycetales bacterium
AGGTGCCGCCCCGCTGCCCGCCCGAAGGTCCCCGCCGAGACTGTCATGCACCCGGTTCTGTGAGCCCGGTGCGCGTTCGCGGCGTGAGATTATCCCATCCGAGCAAACACCGGCCTCACAGAGGCCGGCTCTGACCGTGTCGGAACCGGCTCTGATCGCGCCGGAACCCGCTATACACGTACTCCGGGCAACGGTCGCGCAGGGCTATTCAATTCAAAGCCCGGCACCGAAAGCGTCGCTCTCCTCGCGGTCTTCCTCCAGGGGCTGAGGAAGCGGTACGGAGGGGGAGGGGGAGGCGGACGAGGCCGGTGGCCCGTCCGGCACTGACGATTCCTTCTCCACCGGCCCAGCCTGGTCGGATCCGGCGGAATCGACGGCCGGGGCCCGTTCGGGCGAGGCCTGAGCCTGCGAAACGCCTTCCTCCGGTCGATCATGATGCTCCACGGGTTCGGGCTGACCTGGGGGTTGCCGGGACGGCGGCAGGCCGGCTTCGGGCGACGCCTCTTGCTCGGCCTCGGGGTAAGACGTGTCCGGCGTCTGCCAGGAACGCCGTTCCTGTTGACGAGTCGCGGCCTCCCGCTTGAGGTCGGCGATCAACGAGTTGTAATCGCCGAAAGTGTCTTTGTCCTTGCTCTTGCCCTGGTCCTCGGTCGAGGCTGGTTCCAAAGGCTGTTCCTCTTCTATCAGGTCATGCTCGAAGTCGTCAAACTTGGGGGGCTTGTAGTCGGGAGACTTCGCGCGTTCTGCCTCAGCTTCGTAGGCTTTGACGACGGTCGCCTGGATTCGCTCCCGGCATGCAGCATTGATCGGATGGGCGACGTCGGCGTGGAGCTTGGCCCGGCCCTGGGCGTCCTTCGGCGCCCGGCCCTCGTTCAGCTTCTGACCGCATTCGTTGCAGTACTTGGCCCGCAGGTGGTTCTTGCATCCGCACCGCGAGCAGCGATCGGCGAGCTTGCGGGAAGGCATTGCCACGAACGCCCCGTTCGTTCCCCCGATGATCTTCAGGTCACGAATGACGAAGTCTCCGTCAAGCGTGATGCTGCAAAACGCCCGAAGTCGCTCGCTCGCTTTCTCCACCAGCTTAACCCGAACCTCAGTGATCTCCATGTGAGCCTCCTTCGTTTTCGGCTGCCGAGCCTGCAAAGCAACGAGCCGTGCGTCGTTCTGTCATCTTGGCATCCTCTGCAGCCCCGGTTCCACCCTTCGAGTTGGTACCACAGCTTGTTCGACTGGCTGTACAACTTGCGTTTGAATGCTGAGTGCTTCGCTGGCTGACCGGGCGAACCGCTCGGCCTCCGTTCGGGTATCGAACGCGGTAAACAACGCCGATCCGCTCCCCGAGAGGCGGACCGGACGACCGGCCAGTTGCCTGGCCCGATCGATCAGCTCCCCCATGGCCGGGCAGACTTCCACTGCGGGGCCCTCGAGCATGTTGAATGTCCGGGCCATCAACTCGACCGCGTTGTCCGCACCCACCGGGTCCCCGGCGTCGAGGGCGTCCATAATGGCCCCGGCAGGCGGCTGCGGGCCCTTCTCCCAGGCACGATAAACCGCCGGAGTCGAGATCGGAATCGCCGGCATCAG
>CAZOIA010000056.1:1594-27756 GCA_964579675.1 uncultured Planctomycetales bacterium
CATTTGAGCCGAACCGGCCTGATCCGCTCGCCCCGGCCGCTCATGACCGCCGTTTGGCCGTAGAGGAAGAACGGCACATCGCTCCCCAAAGACGCCGCCAGCGGGAGCAACCGCTCGGGCGGCCAGTCCAGTCCCCACCATCGGCTGAGGGCCATCAGGGTCGACGCCCCATTCGAACTGCCCCCGCCCAGGCCGCCACCCACCGGAATACGCTTGGTCAGGCGGCAGATCATTGCGGGCTGGCGGCCCGCTTCCCTGCCTAGCAACGTGGCTGCCTGCATGATCAGGTTCCGCCGGTCGATTGGGACGTCGGGATTGTCGCATAACAGTTCGATGGTCGGCTCGGCCCGACCGGTAAAGGCCAGCTCATCAAAAAGCGTTACGGCGGACACCAATGATTCGATCTCATGGAATCCGTCGTCGCGCTGGCCGAACACACGCAGGGTCCAGTTGATCTTGGCCGGCGATCGCACCGCTGGCGCCGCGCAGGTCACAACCGGGAACTCCCACCAAACGCGGCCGAGCCCGGATCAAAAGCCCCCGATGACCGGACGCCCCGGCAACTGACCCGTACGCCACGACCCATCAGATTCCCTCATCGCCCTCTCGAGATGGCCCGTGTCATCACTCGTGTGCGATCACGCCTTTGCTCTACCCCCACCACCAACGTCGACGGCGGCGACAGACACAGCCAATCTGCATCCGAGCCAAACCCGGAGGGAACGTCGGAACCAACGTCGAAACCCGCGTCGGGAAACAACCGGAGAGGTGGACCACCGCGAATGATCCCACAGGTGCATCTCATGGTGCAATCCGAAAGCCGTTATCTCAGAGCAGGCACCACACCATTGTACTTCCGATAACAACGGTGTCAACCCGGTCAGTGGGGCCAGTGAGATCCCTGCTCGCGATGGTTCCCGGGACCGTCGGGGGGCGAATTCGAGCCGTTCTCGCCGAATGCGTTCGCCATCCCGACAGGTTTTATCGTATTTATCTCATAGTAGAGGCGATCCGACCCGATTTCAGATGGGACGAATGGCGATTATCACGGGAATGAGAGTCAGCTTGTAAATGTCAGTCACGGTTATCTGCCCCAATTTGCGCTGCCGTAGTGTGCTGCAGGTGCCCGACGAGGTACGCGGACGGAAGGTGCGTTGCGGGAACTGCGGGAAGCACTTCCTGGTACCGGCCAAAAACCCCGTACCGCAACGGCCCGGCGGCCCGCAACGGAACGCCGCCCCGTCCGGCAAGGAAGAGTCTTGACCACGCGGGCATTAGCCCCCCGTGCTCAGCAAAGCAGTCCCGCTTTGCCTATCTTCTCAAACCGCAACGGCCAAGGATCGAGTTCGGGCACGGCGCTCGGACGCCCGCCGCTGCCCGCAACTCAAGCCCTCGTCACAGTTCCAGCGCCCCTGCGGTTATCTTCTGTAATCTCATAGAACACAACGGGATACAGGTGGCCCCGCGCGGCGAGGCCCAACCGCAGTCCCCGGCGGGAGGCTCAGGGGAGACTGTGCTATTGGCGAAATCAACAGATTCCAGTGAGAAAAAACTTGTCAATTTGGGGAGATTGGCAGTTGTCTGAAGGCTTGACCTGTGGCATACTAGGGTGCGGTTAGCGGTCCCGTCAGTTCTACTATACGCCTAACGGTGCCACTATTGTCAGGGGGGTCATGCGGACCAAGGAGGGCATCAGCGTGATAGTGGCAGGAGCGAAGCGTGACCGGACGAGTTCGACTTTTCATACCCGCAGTGCGGCGGGGCATTCTTCAGGCCGAATCCGGCCAGGAACTCCCCTTCTCCGTTCCGGAGGAAGTCGCGGATCTGCACGGGGGGGACATCGTGGAGTTTGAACTGGCCCGGGACGGCCGGGCTCTCGCCTCCAACATCACTCTTCGGCACCGTTGGGCAGAGATGCTCAATGAGCAGCACCGCCCCCTGGTCAACGAGTTCCATAACACCATCCGCATCCACACCTGATCGCGCCTGTTGCTCCGGGGCTTCCGGTCTCGGTGGCCATAGGTTATACTCTCTGCACCATGTGGAACTCAGTTGCTCCCCTGCGGTCCCGTCTGTTGGATGACCGGTTTCATCGTGGCGCCTGGGCCTGCCTGGTCCTCGCCGCCATGGTCAGTGGCTGCTCCGCCCTCGATCCACTCAACGTTCGAAGCCTGGGCAAACCGCCGATTCGGGTGGGTGTGGCGAAGTACGAGACTGCGCCGACCCTTCTCTTCTTGCCCAAGTGGAGCTTGCTGAACGACGATCTGGCGTTGTATCTGAACGAGCCGGTCGCCTTCAGACTGATGCAACCCTGGCAGATCCGTGTTCATCTCGGCACGGGCCGATTCAAGTTCGCCATGCTGTCACCCGGGGATTACTGCGAAGTCGCCCGCGAAGACAACCACAGGATCCTGGCGGTGCCGGTCGATGCCAAGGGCCGGACCTCTCGCCGCGGCCTGATCTGTGTCGCCGCCAAGTCGCCGATCCATTCCCTAAGCGAGCTCAAGGGCCGGCGATTCCACTTCCTTCCGGACGGTGACGTCCTCAACGAGGCGGTGCTGGGAACCTTGCTCGAGGCGGGTGTCGTCAAGGCCGACCTGGACAAGGGGATCCTCGGTCTGGAACTGGATACCCACCACATCAGCTCAGCCGAGGTCGCCAAGAGCGTCGTGCTCGAAGAGAAAGCCGCGGGTGTGGTCGACGAGGCCGATTACAACGCATGGCCGAAGACCGGCGGGATCGTGTTGGTGCCCGTGCCGATGCCGCCGCTCCCGTCTCGGGACCAAGTCCGGGTTATCGGCCAGACGGTTCGCGTGCCGAACGGCCCCTTCGTGGTCTCGGTCCACACCTCGCCGGAGCTGACCGGGAAGGTGCGGGATTATCTGTTGAATGTCGTGCCCAAGCGCAAGCTGGTGTTGGCCCCGATGGGCTGCAGCGGCTTCGCCGAGCCGATCGATCCGAGTGAATACGAACCTTTCTTTGAAATCTACCGCAAGCTTCATCCTCCAGAACCGCTTGAACCAGTCAACGATGATTTTCCGGTGAGCCAGCCGGCAGAGGCCCCTGCCGAATGACGACCGGTGCTTTCGTCGCAAGACCACCGAAGCAAGAGGGAGCCGCCATGATCCAGACCCGACCGGAGAAGCCCTGGAAGATGCCCCGACGGGATTTCTTATGCGCAGCAGGCATGATTGCCGCCGGCATGGCGCTGGGCCCCAGGAGTCTGATCAGCTCGGCCCGTGCCGCACCCGCCGCCGGCCGGCGGCTGTCGTACGAACGTCGTGCTAGAGCAGGTAACGTTTGCGTGCATCCCGTTCTCCCTTTGCCGGAAAGCCGCGCGGGCTGAAGCCCGCGGCTCTTCGGGATACACGCATTCGTGACCTGATATAACGATCAACGAGGTTGACGCCTGCGACGTCAAGGGCATGCATCAGACGATCTTCTACGGCAACCACGCGCGGCAGCTACGATCGTTTTGCCAGATGTTCGGCATCAGCGCCACGATCTGATCTTGAGCCGCGGGTGCTGTCGGGCCGGTCACCGACGCGCCTTGTCAGTCGAGTGCGCAGGCTGGAGGAAGTCATCATGTCCGACCTGCGGGGTCGCTTCAAGTCCTGTGGCACCGACGTGAGCCTCGCACCCGACGTTTACATCGAGCACCCGGAGGTGATGGAAGTGGGCGACGAGGTCACGTTCATGCGCGGTTTTTACATGCTCGGAAAGCCGCGGCTGTGCCGTATCGGTTCCAACGTGGTTTTCTATCCGAGTTGCTTCATTCAAGGCTCCCGGGGGCGCTTCGTGCTCGAAGACCACGTGGAATTCTTTCCCGGCAACTACCTCTCTCTGGGTGACTGGGAAACCAGCTTCATTCAGGTCGGCCACCACAGTCACTTCGCGCCGAACTGCGTCCTTTACGGCTGGGGCGGACTTGCGATCGCTCCCTACTGCAACGTGGCGGCCCATACGGTGTTCGCGACGGTAGGCCAGCACGACGAGATCACCGATGAGCCGATGGCCCTGACGGGCGAGAAGGCCGGTCCTATCACCGTAGAACAGGACGTGTGGATTGCCGCGAACGTAACCATCACCGCGGGCACGCGAATCGCCCGGGGCTGCGTCATTGGCGCCAACGCCGTCGTTACCCGCGACACCGAGCCGATGGGTGTCTATGTCGGCGTCCCGGCCCGGCGGCTCCGCGATCGATAAGCTGATCCGACGAGGGCCCGCAGCTCGTCTTTCCGGGGCCCGGGAAAGCCAACCACCTCCTGTTTTGGAGGGGGGCATCAGTGGGCTGCACTCTCAATCTGCGCAGCCTGGGTCCGCCGGGTTATTCTGCCCGCTGATGCACCGCTGGAAGATGCCCAGGTCGGACTGATCCACATCGCCGTCGGCGTCGAAGTCAGCGCCCCGGCAGATCGGATCCGTTTGTGCGATCGAGGGGCCGGTTGCGCAGGCCTGGAAATGGGCGAAATCCCCCCGGTCCACGTCGCCGTCCCAGTCGAAGTCGGCGACCGCAAACACGAGATAGTAGAAGGTGGTCGATCCGAACAGCACATTTGCCCGGCCCGCGTGATTCTCAATCTTGACGTCGATGCTCTCGCGGAACGGCACGTGATCGCCGATCAGCCAGCGGTACTGGTCGGTGCGGACGCACGTATCGGTGCTTCCCGGGCGGTTGGGATCATCCATATTCAGCAGGCCGTGATACGGCCCCACGCCGTTCTCAGGCCAGGGCGGATCATCCGGCGTGTTGCGCTGCACGCCGTAAGGGGTGTTGTTGTAGTAGAATCCGCCGTTGTACGCGTCTTCCAACCCCGTTCCGTACAACGTCACAGCGCCGTCAACCGTGACGATATCGTCTCCCTCAAGAATACTCTCACTGGTTCCTTCCAACTCCACGTAGAGCAGGTTGCCGACGTAATGCCCCGGCCCGGACACGGTTAGCATCTGGTGGTACTGTTGCTCCCAGACGGTTGTCTCTTCACTGAAGCACGCATGGAGATATCCGGCATCGAAAGCAATACCGCCGGGCTCGTATTCCACCGCCGCCGAGTCGATATGAATGTCGGAATCAGTGCTGTTGTGCAGCTCCACGACTACGCTGTGGCGGAAGGGCATCGGCCAATAGCAGTAGAATCCGTCCGGACCGTCGGTGCCCAACGGCAGCGACTTGTACGGTACTCGATCGTGGCCGGCGCCGAAGAAATGCGCCACCGGCACGTCGACGGCGAGCGCCGGTCGGCCGCCGTAACGGACCCTCAGCCGCAGGCCGTCCAGTTCGGCATCGGTGGCCCCGGTCATCTTCAGGTTGAGCCGCCGGATCTGGCCGTGGCCGCTCAGGCTGCACAAGGTTAGCGTGCCGCCGGCCGCGATGGCCTCAGGCCCGTGCGGGATGGTTACCGATCTAAAGCTCGGTCCGGCGGGATGGTCCCCGACGTTGCTGACCATGTTCACCACTTCGTTCCGTGCGGCTTGCTGCGCCGGCGTCAATGAACCGTTGTAGGGTGTGACCGTCGATCCGTCCGGCAACAGATGGTAGCCGTATTGGTAGTAGTGGTGCCGCCTGAGCCAACTGCCGGTGCCGTAGTTGCAGGACTCGATCACCAGCGAGTTCTGAAATGCAATCGGCTCGTAGCTGCACTGTCCGCCGACGAGCGTTCGCACGAGCGGGCTCTGAATATACCCGTAATTGCCGCCAAGTATCACGTCGCTCGTGGTGTCGATCTGCACCACGCCGTCCACGGTCATTCTGATCGGCAGCACGCCGTCGGCGGTAGCGTGCGGCATCCAGATACGGGTTACGATGCCCGGTCCGGTGAGGGTCGCGATTACGGTCTCAACGTCCGTGTCCTGGAAGCCGGGCGGCAACTCGTAGTAGTTGTAATCCGTATTGCCGCCCGTGCGGTCGTAACTGCTCGCCAGGCCGGCAACGATTCCGGGCTTGTAATTCGGCAGCGAGCCCCAATCGGAAAGCGACTCGTAATCGTTCAGGTCATTACCGGCCACGGGCGTCCCGAGGGCAAGGAGGATTATCGGGATTGCCGTGCCGGGCCTCATGCTCCTCTCCGGCCGCTGCCGGCTCCTGTCTCCGTGGTCAGACGACTTCCTCAGGTAACTCGTAGCCCTTGCGCCTCGGCCGGGAAAGCAGCTTGTTAGCCGCCTCGTCGCCCGGGAACCGCTCCGCTTTGGGATCCCAGCGGAGCTTGCGGTGCAGTTCGCGGCACATGTTCATCAGAATGCAGACGGTCGTCGCGCGGTGGGCCGTCTCTACATCGGCGTTGGGATTTTTGCGGCTGCGCATGCACTCGAAGAAGTTCTTGAGATGGGCAACGGCCTCCCCCGGCGCGGGCGCCCGCGTTTCCTCGGGCGCCCCTTTGAGCAAGTCCGGAGGATCGGCAGTGCACTTGCCGCGCATGATCTCAATCTTGCCCTTCTCGCCGACGAATATCGCACCGAGGTCCTCAAAGCCCCTCTTGGCCCCATGCATCTTCAACAATGTGCCGTTGGCGTATCGCATGGTGACCTCCATATTGCCGTTCCAGCCCGGCTTCTCGGGCCAGACTTCCACCGGGCCCGTGTCATCGGTGCCCAGGGCGCATTGCACCTGATCGAGGGCGTGGGTGCCCCAGCCGGTCACCCCCCACGATATCCCGCTGCCGTCGTAGTCCCACCAGCGCGCCCATTGCAGATGAAGAAGGCTGTGGTAAGGGCGCAGCTCGGTCTGGTTGCACCAATGGTCCCAGTCAAGACCCTCAGGCATAGGCTCGGCCGGCTTCGGAGTCCACTTCTCCGGCCCCGTGAAGTTGCAGGCCGTCACGGTGTGCACCTTGCCGATGGCCCCGTCGCGGACCAGCTTGCTCGCGTACCTGTTGATCGGGATCGACCGCTGTTGCGTGCCCGCCTGGAAAACGCGCTTGTACTTTCTTGCCGCCTTGATGAGCGATTGGCCCTCGGCCACCGTGAGCGAGATCGGCTTCTCGGCGTATACGTCCAGCCCGGCTTGCATGGCATTGATACAGATCAGAGCCCGGGCGTGCGTCGTCGTGGGCACGAACACCGCGTCGAGCTTCTCCTTTTCGAGCATCCGGCGGTAGTCGTTGTACCTTTTCCATTTCTCACTGCCGGGCACCACTTTGGCGGCCTCGTCGAGGCGGGTCAGGAAGCAATCCGCCACCGCGATGATGTCTGCGTGATCGGAGAGGCGCTCACCATTCATCAGTTGCCGTGCGCGTCCCCCCACCCCGATGAAACCCACCCTGATCTTGTCATTCGCACCGCGCCTGCCCGGCCCTGCCAGGACATGCGAAGGAATCAAATAGGGTGCTGACAGACCCGCCGCCGTGGCAGCAGCCGATTTGCGGAGAAAATCTCGCCGCTTCATGGGACCTCCAACTTCTCAATCCGTAGGTTTGCCGAGCTCATCCTTGGCCGATCCATCTTGCGAAACCGCTTCGCCGATCCCGATCCTCTTAGCGTACACCAAACGACCTCGTGGCACAATGACCACGGAGCGGGAGGCTGCCACCTGGCCCGACCACGCTGTCAGATGCCGTCTTGCCCGGACCGCTCGCACGGGTGCATGACACTTTGGGCGGCCTGTTGGAAGGCGCCGCCCCCAGGTGTTTCCGAACCGCGCCCGTAAGGAAGCGGCCCTGGCGCATCCGCAGATACTCCCCTCCCTGACGGTCGGGGTTCGGAAAAGCAAGGTGCCGTCCCCTTCTCCGCCCGAAGGTCCCCGCCGGAACTGTCACGCACCCCGCTCGCACTGCCAGCCCCCGGGCGGCTCTTGCCAAAGGTGCAGCCTCCGCGCACCATGTACACGATGCCGCGGTGGAACCTCTCGAAGTCAACGGCTGGAGGCTGCGGCTTTCGGGAAGGTGACAGCCAAGGGTGAAGTCGTGAAGGCACTTGTGCTCAAAGAGTATTCGAAATTCGTCTATGAAGATTCGCCCATGCCGACAATCGGCGCGACCGACGTGCTGATCGAGGTCAAGGCCTGCGGCATCTGCGGCAGCGATGTGCACGGCATGGACGGGTCCACCGGCCGCCGCCGGCCCCCGATCATCATGGGGCACGAGGCTTCGGGCGTGATCGCCGAGGTCGGAGGCAGCGTCACGGGCTGGAAAAAGGGCGACCGCGTCACCTTCGACTCAACGGTGTATTGCGGCACCTGCTGGTTCTGCCGGCGCGGGCAGATCAACCTCTGCGACAACCGGCGCGTCCTGGGCGTATCGTGCGACGACTACCGTCAGCACGGCGCCTTCGCTGAGTACGTGGCCGTGCCGCAGCACATCCTCTACCGCCTTCACGACGCGACGACCTTCGAGCAGGCAGCCATGGTCGAAGCGCTGTCAATCGCCTTCCGCGCCGTCGAGCGCACGCCCGTTTCGATCAACGACACCGCCGTGGTCGTGGGGGTGGGCATGATCGGTCTGCTCGTCGTGCAGACCTTGCGGGTGGCTGGATGTGGCACGATAGTCGCAGTAGACCTGGAGCAGGAGAAACTGGGCCTGGCTCTGAAACTGGGCGCCGATGTCGGCATCAAGGCCGATGCCGGCGATGCGGCAGCGGAAGCCCGCGAACTGACGGCCGGCCGAGGTGCCGACGTCGCCTTCGAGGTCGTCGGCATCACGCCCACGATCAAGACCGCGGTTGACTGCCTCCGCAAAGGGGGGTCGCTCACCCTGGTCGGCAACTTGTCGCCCGAGGTCCCACTTCCACTCCAGTCCGTCGTCACCCGCGAACTGACACTGATCGGCTCCTGCGCCTCCTGTGGTGAGTACCCTGCCTGCCTTGATATGATTGCCCGGAAAGCCATCGACGTGAACGTCCTGATCAGCGCCGTCGCGCCTCTGGCGGAAGGCGCCCATTGGTTCCACCGGCTCTACAGGAAGGAACCGGGACTGATGAAAGTCATCTTGACCCCCTGAGGTCCAACAGCCTGGTTAAGGAAGCAAAAGGAGGTAACCGTGGGCAAGGAATTCTGCGACCTTTCGGGCAAGGTCGCGATCGTGACTGGTGCGAGTCGGGGTCTGGGGCAATACTTTGGCCGTGCCTTGGCCCGGGCCGGCGCGGACCTGGTGATCACCAGCCGAAAGAAGGAAAACCTCGGAGAATTCCAAGCTGAAATCGAAGGGCTGGCCCGCAAGGCGTATCCACTCGCTTTGGACGTCCAGGACTACGACAGCATCCGCAACATGGTGGACGCCGCGGTCGCCCACTACGGCAAGATCGACATCCTGGTCAACAACGCTGGTTGCAACCGCCGCAAGCCCGCGGTCGAGGTGACATGGGACGACTGGAACCTGATCCTGAACACGAACCTGCGCGGCACGTTCTTCGTGGCCCAGGCCGTGGCAATGAAAGCGATGATACCGGCCGGGTACGGGCGGATCATCAACATCGGCTCGGTGACCAGCGTATTCGGCTACGCGGGCCTGGCGCCCTACTGTGCCAGCCGCGGCGGCACCAAACAACTCACCATGAGCCTCGCCGATGACTGGGGCCGTCACGGCATCACCGTCAACTGCCTGGCCCCGGGTTGGTTCAAGACCGCGCAAAACCAGGTTCTGTATGAGAACAAGACCTGGGTCGAGTACATCTGTGACCGTATTCCGCTCAAGCGGCCGGGCCAGCCGAACGACCTCGATGGCGCGGTCGTGTTCCTCGCTTCCGAGGAAAGCCGGTATATCACAGGCCAGACGCTTCTGGTGGACGGTGGCATATCCACCGGTGCAACCAAGGCGACCGTTTGAAATCAGGCCCCCACCCCAAATCAGCGAGCCACCGTTCTACCACGTAAGTGGCCGCAATCGCCGGTGAAACAACGCGCAGGCTAGTCTGGATTCTTCACCACGGAGTCACGAAGAGCACGGAGAAGACGAAGAAATCAGTTGAAATCAACCACTCGGGTTCCGACATGACCATCGACACGCTGTCGAAACATCGATCCGCCAGGATTTCACGCAACCTCTTTTCTCCGTGGCCTTTGTGTCTCCGTGGTGAATTCCCCCATGAATGATCCGGGCTAGTGGATTTCCCGAATCCGGATGTTGCGGAACTCGACCGGGTCCCCGTGATTCTGCAGGCCGATGTAGCCTTCGCCCGCGATCTCGGACATCGGCTTGTCGTCCTTGCGCGGCTCAACGGTGTCGATATCGGTATCCAGGACGAGGCGGCCGTTAAGCTCAATGCGAAGCTGCCGGCCCACGCAGGTGATCCGGCAGTGGTTCCACTCACCAGGCGGCTTGCTGAACTCGCCTGCCGCGGGGATCCTCCGGAAGACTGCCCCGCTGACGTCCGTGAAGTCCGCATCGTCGCGATCGTCCTTGATCTGAACCTCGAAACCCTCCATCGACGTCCTGCCCTCGCGATCTGGTGCCCGCAGGAAGATGCCGGCGTTGGCACCGGGCTCGATCCGCCACTCGAGGGTCAATTCAAAATCCGCGTACTTGCGCTCGGTGCTCAGCCAGGCGTAGCCGGTCTTCTCGCCGCTGCACTTGAGCACGCCGTCCTGCACCGACCAGGAACCAGCACACTCAACCTCGACCCAGCCGGTCAGATCCCTGCCGTTGAACAGTGAGGTGCTCGTACTGCACCCGCAGGCCATCATCATCGCGATCATCGCTGCCGCATGCACGCGCGTCATACGCCGATCTCCTTCAAAACAAATGTGGCTCTGGGACAAACAACGTATCTTTGAAGCCATCTACCAGCACGTCGCCCGCAGGTCAACACGCACGTGCTGCCCGCAGACATGCGGCACACGTTGCGGACCGCGCTTGCAAAGAGGCGCCGCCGGCCCGATCATGCCTAACAGAGCCAAGAACGAAGGAGCTGCAAGTGGCTGATGATTTCAACGGGCCCGTCGAATCTGTACTCCCCCGCAAGGGCTCGGGCGAGCACTGGGGCTCCAGGATCGGTGTCATTCTCGCGGTGGCGGGCTCGGCGGTCGGGCTCGGCAACTTCCTGCGTTTCCCCGGTCTGGCCGCCACCAACGGGGGCGGGGTCTTCATGATCCCGTATTTCATCTCCATGCTTATCCTGGGGATCCCCATCTGCTGGGTCGAGTGGACCATGGGCCGGTACGGCGGGGCCCGCGGCTACAACAGCGCGCCAGGGATCTTCAGCGTGCTCTGGAGGCGGTCCTACGGCAAGTACTTCGGCGTGCTGGCCATGCTCATCCCCGTCGTCATTTACATGTATTACGTCTACATCGAGGCATGGTGCCTGTCGTATGCCATCGACTACGCCAGGGGAACCATGTCCTCGATTGCCCAAGGGGTGGATTCTAGCGGTGAAGTCGGCAGGTACCAGGCGCATTTCAACCGCTTTGTCGGCTTTGGCAGTAACGGGTTCCCGAAAGCCAGGGCAATGGTCATCCTGGGTCTTGTTTTCCTCATCAATTTCTCCCTGATCTTCCGGGGCTTGACCAAGGGGATCGAGACCTTCTGCAAGTTTGCGATGCCTCTGTTGATCGGTTTCGCGCTGATCATCCTGGTCCGCGTGTTGACGCTGGGGACTCCCGATCCGGCCAAGCCGGAAGCCTGCATCAACAACGCCCTCGGCTTCATGTGGAATCCCAAGCCGCTGGATGGGGACGAAAGCATATGGGCAGCTCTGATGAATCCTGGACTGTGGTTGAGTGCCTCCGGCCAGATATTCTTCAGTCTCTCGGTCGGGTTTGGGATCGTCCTGAACTACGCCAGTTACCTGCGTGAAGACGACGACGTTGTGCTGTCCGGTCTCACCGCCAGCGCCACCAACCAGTTCTGCGAAGTGTGCCTGGGGGGGCTGATTACGGTACCGGTGGCCTTCCTCTTCCTTGGCGCCGCCCAGTTGAACAAAGACGTTCTGGGATCGACGATGGCGTTGGGGTTCCACGCTTTGCCGGCCGTGTTCAATCGCATGCCCGCCGGGAACGTGTTCGGGGCCATCTGGTTCACCATGCTCTTCATGGCCGCCATCACCAGCTCCCTCAGCATGCTGCAACCCGCCATTGCCTTCCTCGAGGAAGGATTCAACCTCGGTCGGCGAGCGTCGGTCACCTGGCTCGGCTCCATCGTGGCGATGGGGAGCCTGATCGTGATCTACTTCTCGAAAGACCTGCTGGCCCTCGACACCATGGACTTCTGGGTCGGCACGGTGTGCATCTACGTGCTTGCCACCATTCAGGTAATTACCGTGGGCTGGGTCTTCGGGATCAAGAACGCCAGACGAGAGGTCCAGCGCGGCGCGGAATTGCGCATCCCGGGGATCTTCTGGTTCATCATCAAGTACGTCTCCCCACTGTACCTGCTGACCATCTTCGCCTTCTGGTGCTACAACAGCATGCCGGAGTACTTCCGGACCATCACTGAAGATCTGCAAACCGAGGATCGCAACTCCGTCCTGTTCGTGCTGGTGTTCCTGGTCGGGATCATGGCGTTTTTCGCAGTGTTGGTCTACCTGGCCGGGCGCCGATGGAACGAGCGGGAAACCTGGGAGCATTCGACGGAGGGGGTGAGCCCATGACGACCCCGGGATGGATCCTGATGATCCTCAGCGTGGGCTTCGTGCTCGGGCTGGTAACCTTCTGTTTTTACCGCGTCCTCCGCACGCCGAAAACCACGCAGCACATGCACGCTCCGCTCGAAATCAACACGCATGATGCGGACACGTGAGGTCGATGCCCGAGCCGGGCGTGCGTGGAAAAACCCGGCGTACCCCGAGCTTATGCCGGCGTCGCTCCTGCCGACGGTAAAGGGGGAATCGCCTGGTACTTGGCCAGCGAAAGCGTGAACGCGTCGCGGAGCTTGCGGGTGCGGGCATTGCGCCGCGGTACGAACCCGAACCTCGCCTCATCTCGCGGCAACTGCAGCTTCGCCATTCGCTTCCAGCCCTTGTTCATCCCGTGAATGAACAGCGCGCTGGTCAGGCTGCGGGTCATCCACAACGTCCGGAGCGTTCGCCGCCAGACCCACGGCGTGTGGGCGGCGGCGTACCTGAGCTCGTAGATGGCCTCGTCCAATCTGCTGGCCGACATCTTTTCCGGGTCGTACACGGTCTCCACGAACGTGTAGCGTTCCCAATCTCCGGGATAATCGGTGGCGAAGATCTTGCCCTGAGCCATCCATTTATCGTACAGCTTGGTCCCGGGCAGCGGCGTCAGGTTCGTGATCTGGATGGTGTCGATGCCGAGCTTGACCGACTGGACCGCGGTCTCAGCCACGGTCTCCTCGTCGTCCTGATCAGCCCCGATGATGAACGCCCCGAAGACCGAGATGCCCGCCCGATGGAACCCGTCCACGAGTTCCTTGTACCGGCCGACGTTGTTGCGGTTGACGCCCTTGTGGAAATCCTTGAGCGACTCGGGGTTGAAGGTTTCAAACCCGATGAGCATCCCCCGGCAACCGGCCTTGTATGCCAGCCGTAAACCCTCTTCGTCGTCCCCCATGTTGACCGTCGTCTGACTGAACCAGAGCCGCTTCTTGCCCCGCTTGATGACCTGCCGAAGCAGCTCCTTCGCCCAGTCGGCGTGCCTGGGGCCGACGCCGAAGAAATTGTCATCCACCACGAAAACGAAACGCCTTGGCGTCTGGTTCCATTCCTCGATGATGTCGTCGATGTCCCGGCGCCGGATGCGGGCGCCGTTGAACTTGGTGACGCTGCAGTATTCGCACCCCACGGGACAGCCTCGGGAGGTTTGAATGCTGGCCACGTCGTACGCGCCGTTGATGGGCTGAATGTGCTGGGCGGCCCGGCCGATACCCCGCCGGGCGAGGTCCGGGAGCCGGCCCGTGTATCGGGGTTTCAGTTTGCCGCGGGCTGCGTCCGCCACGATCTCCGGCCAGATCTCATCGCATTCACCCACCGCCACCGAGTCGAAATGCGGCGCCGCCTCCTCGGGAATGGCCCAGGCGTGCGGCCCGCCGATGATCGTCGGGATCCCCTCGCGCCGGCATTGAGCGGCAATCTCGTACGCCCGCGTCGCCCCACTCGTGTAGCTGGTCAGGCCGACCAGATCGAACCGGCCGCGACGCACCTCGCGCTCGGTCACGTCGAACCCGAATGCCTCGTCGATGATCTCGACCGTATGCGGCTTCGGCACAAGCTCCGCCAGTACCTGCAGACCGAGCTGGGGAATCTTGCTCCCAATCGTGTGATATCCCTGGCACCGACGAGCCACCGGGTTGATCAGTGCAATACGCATGTTGGCCCATTCCTGGGGAACCGTACGGGATCGGTCAGTACGCTTATGGACTGTCCAAGAGCGACCACACCTGCCATCGTGGAGCGAGGTCATCCGCGCCAAAGGCCTGCCCCCTCGCCCACGGGGCCGCACTCCCCGATCATAACGATTAACCGCCCGAGAATCAATCGTGCTGAGTTGCTCGTTGGCCGGCGTGAGAATCGAGCAGGAGCCTGCCTCTGTGAGGCCGGTGGTTCCTCAGACGGGGAATACTCGGGCCGCGAAGTCTAACCCGATGGCGTCACCCACCTTCGTGTCGGACCGGGAACGGAATGCCGCTACTTGCCGCTTCCCGCTTCGGGCAGCTTGAAGTTGTCTTCCCGGGCGATGAACTCCACTTGATCGAAAACGCGTGGTGCCCGGCCCTT
This sequence comes from uncultured Planctomycetales bacterium, assembly GCA_964579675.1. Classification (GTDB taxonomy): domain Bacteria; phylum Planctomycetota; class Phycisphaerae; order UBA1845; family PWPN01; genus CAZOIA01. The sequence goes on from CAZOIA010000056.1 coordinate 16,193, forward strand.
TCCTTCGCGGTCGTATCTTAGAAAGAGGGTTACCCTGTCGGCCTTCGGGTAGATGGGGTTGCCCTGGCCCACGCCCACGGTGTCCCAGGCGTCGTAGGTTTCCAGGGCCCGGCTCCAGACGACCGAGTCCGCCCGTGGGTCGGTTTTGCCGGTGGGATCGATGCCGACGCGGCACGCCCCGCCGGAACCGCTCCGGTGCATGGTGAGCACCCGAGCGGAGAGCCGGAGCGGTATGCCTTTCGGCACAGTGACTTGCAGGTAAGCGCCGCCGCCCTGGTGTCGCTTTTCCGAACCGGATGCAAGGACGCCATGCCCTTGCTCGGGCTCGATGCCGAGACGGGCGGCTTCGACGACCTTGTAGCCCTCCCCGAAGGGTTTCCAGCGGCGCGTCGGGGCTTCGAAGTCATCCTTGAGGTGAACCTTCGGTTTCGGCTTGGGCCTGTTTCTCCGCTCGATGACGGCCTTCCAGTCCTTCGGGTAGTCGCGGAAGACCTGGAACGCTGCCCGGGGTCTGCCCTTTTGATCGCAAAGCCCGTACTGGGCATCGTCGAAATCACGGTGCGTATGATAGGAAGCCTGGAACACGAAGTCGTACTCGGGGCTGGAGAGCATGTCCAGCGATTCGGCAAGCCAGCGGGCCTTGTTGTCGTGGCCGTGTTTCTTGCTCCACCCGTATTCGGTGAGCCAGAGTTTGCGGTCCCCATGCCCGTGGCGGCCGAGGATCTGATGGATTCGCTTCAGGCTGTGCCCGTCGATAGGCCCATCCTCGCGGTAAGGGTGCACCGCGACGGCGTCGAAGTAGTCTCCGCAGCCCAGTTCATACAGGCGTTCGAGGTAGCGGGTGTAGCCCTTCCAGCCCGCGCCGTCGAGCCCGCCGACCGCGACGAGGCAGTCGGGATTCCCTTCCTTGAGGGCTTCGTAGGCCACCTTCAGTATAGGCGCGTACTGCTCCGGCCTGTTGACCTCGTTCCAGCCGTAACCGTTCTCTTCATTCCAGAACTCGTAGTAGCGTACTTTGCCGCGATAGCGGGCCGCTAGCGTCCGGTAGAACTTCTGCGCATCCGGATAGAACTCCGGTTCCGGGGGCCAGCCCCACGGCTTGTTGCGTTTTTCGGGGGCCAGGGCCCACGGCGGGGTGGCCACGATGAGGAAGAAAGGCTCCAGGCCGAACTTGAGGCACTGCTGAACCTCCTCCTCGCCGCCATGGGACCAGTCGTAGACCCCGCGCTTGCTCTCCACCAGGTCCCAGTTGCCCCCGATGCGGATGTTGGTGCATCCGGCGGCCTTGATTTCCTGGAGCTCCTCGTCGCTCGTTCCAGGGTTCAGGCCGAAGATAAACGGTCGCGGTGTTTCGCCGGCCTGTGCGGGCGGCGGCGGTACCTCTTCACCGCGGGCACAAGAAGAGCCCGCCCACGCCAGGACCGTTACGCAAACCAGTCGTCTCATCTTGCGTTCCGCTCCTCTCGGGGGCAATAACGGTGGACCCGGTTCCGACGCGGTCAGAGCCGGCCTCTGTGAGGCCGGTGTCTCCTCGTACGGGGAAGCCTCACGCCGCGAAGGGGCACCGGGCTCACAGAGCCCGGCTCGGAGCTATTAGCTGTTGCCCATGCCAAACCTACACCACAGCCCGGCTCGGAGCCGTTATCCACGCCAGGCACGTACCAGGAAACAGTCCGGGTCCCGGAAACCTTACTCCCGCTTGAGGTTTCCGATGGAAAGCTGGACAAAACGCTCCTGCTTGCCTTCTTCGGAACAGGAGAGGCAGGTGGAATCCTGACCATCGTGGCCGGCGGCAGTCCGCCCGCCGCAACAGGGGCCGCGCAGACCACGCTTGTTGAACATCACCCCTACGGCCAAGCCGAGCGTGGCCATGCCAAAAACGATGACGGCGCTGAGTACAAGGGTTATCACTGTAAGGACCTCACTCGCTGTTTACCGCAACGGTGAAGGCTGAGGTCGCCTTTTCCGTGATTGTATCATCGCTCTGCCTGATAAGGAACAGTGCGGCAATGCCCCGACTTTCCGCGAGCTCGTAACCCTCACGCGGTCCCAGGACCATTAGCGCGGTCGCCCAGGCATCCGCAAGAACACATTGATCGTGAATCACGCTGACCGACGCCAGGTTGTGAGTAACCGGCATTGCGGTGCGGGGGTCGATTGTATGCGAGAGGCGCTGACCGTCCTTGACATAGTAGTTTCGGTAGTCGCCTGAGGTGGCCAACGACGCGTCGGCAAGGTTGATGATACTGTGGGCCGACCGGGCGCCCGCCGCCGGCTGTTCGATCGCAATCCGCCAGGCGTGACCCTTGACGGTCTTTCCTCTGGTTCTGATTTCGCCCCCGATCTCCACCATGTAACCATCAATCCCCCGCGCCTCCAGGAGCTCCGCGACCTGATCGACGGCATAGCCCTTGGCAAGAGCGGAAAGGTCGCAGTAGATGTCAGGACGCTGCTTGCGGAGGGCGATCGCGACGGGGTCGATTTCGACCATGCGGTAGCCGATCCTTTCCCGAAGGGCGGCGAGTTCATTTTCATCAGGCAGTTCCGGCCGGTCAGGTTCAGGGCCGAATCCGTAAGCATTCACAGCCGGGCCGACGGTGATGTCAAACGCCCCGGCGGTCATCCTGCTCACCTCGTGGGCACATTGAAACACCTCCAGGGTGCTGGCGGATACCCGAAAAGGGGAATCGTTGCCATGGGCGTTGAAACGGGACAGTTCCGAGTCCGGCAAGTAAGTTGACATCTTGCCGTTAACATCGTCCAGGCAGGTCTTGATCTCACCGGCGAGCTGATCGAGATCCTCATGCCGCAGAAACGGGCAGCATCTCACCACGTACTTGACGGTGTAGGTGGTCCCCATCGTCGAGCCGGACAACCGGTTCAGTCGCGGGCGGGGCCAAGCGAGGAGGACACCCACCAGCAGCAGGGCGACAACGACAAGCGCCGGCCTGAGCAATCTCGCTCGCCATGTCTTGCCTGGAGGCATCAAGGTCAGATTCCAAAATCGTCCAACATGATGTTCTCCCGCTCCACGCCCAGATCCAGCAGCATATTGATGCAGGCGTCGTTCATCACCGGGGGGCCGCACAGGTAGTACTCGATATCCTCCGGCGCGCGATGGCTCATCAGGTACCGGTCGCGCACAACCTCGTGGATGAATCCGGTCGGTCCGTCCCACTTGTCCTCTGCCAGCGGTTCGGAAAGGGCGAGGTGCCATTCAAAGTTCCCGTTGTCGGCGGCGAGTCGATTGAAATCATCCACATAGAAGCACTCGCGCAGACTTCGGGCCCCGTACCAGAATGAGACCTTCCGGTTCGTCTGGATTCGTCGGAACTGGTCGAGGATGTGTGAACGCATGGGGGCCATCCCCGCCCCACCGCCGATGAAGACCATTTCGCTGCCGGTCTGGCGGGCGAAGAACTCGCCGAAGGGCCCGCAGATGGTCACCTCGTCGCCCGGCTTGAGATTGAAGATATAGGAGGACATCTTCCCCGGCGGGGCGTCCCGCGGGGCGTCGGGCGGCGGCGTGGCGATCCGCACGTTCAGCATCACAATGTGGTTTTCCTCGGGATAGTTGGCCATGGAGTAGGCCCGCTCCACCGGCTCATCGACCTTGGAGACGTAATGCCAGAGATCCAGCCTGTCCCAGTCCTTCCGGAATTCATCCTCGACGTCAAAGTGCTTGAAGCGGGCAACATGAGGCGGGGCCTGGATCTGTATGTAGCCGCCGGCGCGGAACTCGATAACTTCTCCTTCCGGCAATTCCAGGATCAGTTCCTTGATGAAGGTGGCCACGTTGCGGTTGGAGCGGACTCTGCATCGCCACTGCTTGGCGCTGAAGATCTCCGGGGCAATTCTGATCTTCATGTCGTTCTTGACCTTGAGCTGACAGGCCAGACGGCATCCCTCGCGGGCTTCTTTGCGGGTGATATGGCCCAGCTCGGTGGGGAGTATGCTGCCTCCCCCTTCGAGGACATCCACCTTGCAGACCCCGCACGTGCCCTGGCCCCCGCAAGCGGAGGGAATGAAGATCTTCTCGGCGGCGAGGGTATTCAGCAACGTCTCGCCTGCCGCAACGCTTAAATCGTTGGCAGGCTCGTCATTGATGCGAATGGTCACGGTTCCGCTGCTGACCAGTTTCGCCTTTGCGACCAGCAACAGGCAAACCAGGGCGACAATCACCCCGGTGAACATCGTGACGCCTAGAATTATCGTTGTCATCAGACCCCGGGCCCTTACAAATCGGTTTCTACAACTGGATCCCCGAGAAAGCCATGAACCCAAGCGCCATCAACCCGGTGATGATAAAGGCGATCCCAAGTCCCCTCAGCCCCACCGGGACGTTGCTGTAGCGCATCCGCTCGCGGATAGCCGCCAGGGCAACAATGGCCAACGCGAAGCCCAGCCCGCTGCCGAATCCGAAGACGGCACTCTCGCCGAAGGTGTAGTCCCGCTCCACCATGAACAGCGATCCACCGAGAATCGCGCAGTTGACGGCGATCAAGGGAAGAAACACGCCCAACGCCCCATACAGGGCCGGCGCATACCGGTCAATGATCATCTCTACGATCTGCACCGTGGCCGCTATCGTGCCGATGTAACTGATGAATCCCAGAAACGCCAGATCAATCTCGGCCATCGCCGGCCCGATCACCGGCAGCCAGACCAGGGCTCCCTCCTTGAGCAGGTAGTTGTATATCAGATTATTGAGCGGGCAGGTGACCGATAGGACGAAGACCACCGCGAGCCCGAGGCCGACTGACGTGTCCACCTTTCTCGAACAGGCAAGGAAAGAGCACATGCCCAGAAAAAACGCCAGGGCAACGTTCTCCACGAAAACCGCTTTGATCGCCAGGGATAGATAGTGTTCAAGCATTCTTATGCCGCCTCCACCTGCTCCGGCCTCCAGGTCCTGAGCGCCCAGATCAAGAGCCCGATGAAGAAGAAAGCTCCCGGCGAGAGGAGCATCAGCCCGTTCGGGTTGTACCAGCCGCCTTCGGTCACCGGCCGAAGCACCTGCACCCCGAACAGGGAGCCGGAACCCAGAAGTTCCCGGAAAAACGCGGTCACCAGAAGGATCAAATCGTACCCCAGCGCGTTGCCGATACCATCGAGAAGGCACCGGACCGGGCCGTTCTGCATGGCGAAGGCCTCCGCCCGCCCCATGACGATACAATTGGTGATGATGAGCCCGACGAATACCGACAGTTGCTTGCTGATGTCGTAAAGAAAAGCCTTCAGTACCTGGTCAGTAATCATGACCAGGGACGCGATGACGGACAACTGAAAGATAATGCGGACGTTGGGAGGAACCCGGTTCCGCAGCAGGCCGACCGCCAGGTTTGACCCGGCCAGCACCGCCGTCAGGGCGACCGACATGACCAGGGCGGTCTCCATCTTCGTGGTCACCGCAAGGGCCGAGCATATTCCCAGCACCTGCACGGCAATCGGATTGTTGTTGAACAGGGGGTCCAACAGGATCTTCTTGTATTCTCTGTTCACTTTGATCCGCTCCGCGATTCGCGGAATCGCTTCAGGTAAGGGGCAAAACCATGTTCGCTCAGCCAGAACTGCACCAGATGATTCACCCCCCGGCTGGTAATGGTGGCCCCGGACAGACCATCCACCCGATAGGGGTCGGTTTCTACCGGGCCCGCTGCTCCCTTTATGACCGAGATCCTCACGTTCCCATCTTCGTCGTAGGCCTTGCGACCAGGCCAGCGGGCTTTCCATTTGGGGTTATCCACTTCTCCCCCCAGCCCGGGTGTTTCCCCATGCTCATAGAAGGTAATACCTCTGATGGTGGTGGTGTCCGAATCCAAGGCGATGAACCCGTAAAGCGTCGACCACAACCCCTTGCCCTCGACAGGCAGGATGATCTCGTCCACCCTGCCGTCTTTCAGGACCTTGTAGACCAGGGCGTGATCCGGCACCCGCGAGACCTGGGCCGGGTTTGGGGGCGCCTGCCTGCTTCGCTGCGGGTCCCTGGCCGCCTCGCGCTGGTCAAAGGTCGATGGGTCGATGTCCGTATCCTTACCGTCTTTCAGGTCCACGACGACCGACTTAATACGCTCCGCGAACAGACTGGAGATCGCGGTCGGGGTGATGTCCTGGGCCGGTTCGACCAGGCCCGCCGCCAGCAGGACGTTTGTACGGACGTCCCAAACGGCGTTGTTCTCCTGACGCTGCTTGAGACAGACTGCCGTTGCCGACACCAGCAGGGAGCAGACGATGCAAACCGCTGCGGAAAACCCAATCGTGTACACGGTGCTATACTGTCGCTGCATTGCGAGCCAGCCTTCTCTTGATATTGGCCTGCACCACGTAATGGTCGATGAGCGACGCGAATACGTTCATGAACAGGATCGCCAGCATCATCCCCTCCGGATAGGCCGGGTTCACTACCCGAATCAGGATCGCCAGTACGCCGATGCAGAATCCGTAGATGAGCTTCCCGATCTCCGTGTGGGCCGACGATACGGGGTCGGTCGCCATGAAAACCGCCCCGAAAGCCCAGCCGCCCAGTACGAAATGCCACCAGAAGGGGACGTCGAAATAGGGATTGTCCACCCTGCCCGCGACCGCGTTGAGCAGCAGCGTGGCGAGCATCGAGCCGGTCAGCAGCCCGAGCATGACCCGCCAGGAAGCGACCCGGGTCGCGAGCAGAAGGGCAGCCCCAAGCAAGCACGCCAGCGTGGACGTCTCCCCCATCGAACCCGGGATGAATCCGAGAAACGCATCCGTCCAACTGTAATCACCGGCGGCAATCGCCGCTTTGCCGCCGACCATCGCCTGGGCCAGCACCGTCGGGCCGCTGTAGCCGTCCACCGCCACCCACACCTCGTCGCCGGAAATCTGGCCCGGATAGGCGAAAAACAGGAAGGCCCGGGTCAGCAACGCCGGATTGAAGATATTCATTCCCGTCCCGCCGAAAACCTCTTTACCGATGACCACGCCGAATGCAATTCCGACCGCCACCTGCCAGAGTGGTATGGTCGGCGGCAGGACCAGCGGGACCAGGAACATGGTAACGAAGAAGCCCTCGTTGACCTCGTGCCTGCGAACAATGGCGAAAAGGACTTCACAATTGCCGCCTACGAATGCCGTGACGAGAAAGACGGGCAAGAAGTAAAGCGCGCCGTGGACCACGCAGGACAGAAAGCTCTCCGGTGAAAAGCCCAGGCCCAGGGCGCCGACAACCGATGCGCGCCAGCCCGCCGCTTCCAGGGCGGCTGAGTTCGCCAGCGCTGCATTGGCCTGGTAGCCGGTATTGTAGATCGCCATGAGAATGCATGGCATCAATGCAATAACCACAATCCCCATCATCCGCTTGAGATCCAGTGCGTCGCGGACGTGCGATGCCCCCTTGGTTACCTTGGATGGAGAGAAGAAGCAGGTGTCGGCGGCTTCGAAAAGCGGCCCGATTCTTTCAAGCTTCCGACCCTTCTGAAAGTACTTCTCCTGCTTGTCGAGCAGGTTTCGCAGGAACTTCATTACCCTTCTCGCTCGATGATGTTCAAGTTGTCCCGCAGGATCGGGCCGTATTCGGTTTTTCCCGGACAGACGAACGTGCAGAGCGCCAGGTCCTCCTCCTCAAGCTCCATGCATCCCAGTTGCTCAGCTCGCTCAATATCCCTCGAAACCAGGCTCTTCAGCAGGAAGGTCGGCTGGATGTCCATGGGCATTACCCGCTCGTACATGCCGATGGGCACGATCGCGCGGTCGCCCCCGTTAGTCGTCGTCGTGAACTCGTATTTCCTCCGGGCGGTCAGCAGGCGGGACACGTAGGCGGGGATCGTCGAGAACTTGTCCACGCCCGCCCGCAGCCAGCACAGAAACTCACGCCGGCGTCCTTCCTGCAACACCGAGACCTGGAGATGATAACGTCCGAGATAGCCCAAGACCTCGCCACAGGCGGTCCGCCCCGACAGCACCGAGCCGGATATCACCCGGTTCTCGACATCCTCCAACTCGTCAGCGACCAGATCGTCGAGCGAAGCGCCGAGCCGCGTTCGCAGCAGGCGAGGATTCTTCACCGTTGGACCGGCGAGTGAGATGACCCGATCCACGTCGAGTCTGCCGGTCATGAACAGTCTGCCGATGGCGACGACATCCTGATAATTCACGTACCAGACGACCTTCTCCCGGCAGACCGGGTCCAGGAAATGGATGTGCACACCGACCGTACCGGCCGGATGGAAGCCGGCAAATTCCTCCGTCCGGATGTCATCGTCCGGCGGGGCCTGCACGGAACTGCCGGGTCCCTTGCACAGGAAGGTCGTTCCTTCGGTCAGTTTTGACACGCACGTCAGGCCGGCTTCAAAGGGCCTCTCGTTTCCCGCGAGCACCACGTCGACCGAGGCGGCCAGCGGATTGGTGTCCATGGCGGTTACAAACACCGAGTGAGGCGTCGTTTCAGGGTCGGCCACCCGGCCAAACGGACGAGCACGCAACGCCGTCCACATTCCGGATTCAATCAACAGGGCCTTGATTTCATCTCTGCTTAAACTTGCGCCGTCCTTGCCGGTGTAGGACTCGAATGGTTGTAGTTCTGAATCCTGGGGTTGACCGGCCCGTTCTGCCTCACTCAGTTCGATCACCACCGACTGCAGGGCCCGGCGCTGGCCGCGGTTGATGGCCACCAGGGTGCCGCCGGCAGGTGAAGTGAATCGAACACCGGGCGTTTTCTTGTCTTCGAGAAGGAGTTGGCCGCGCTTGACCGGATCACCGACCTCCGCGTGCATTCTCGGCTTCATGCCCACGTAATCATCCGCCACCAGGGCGGCTTTCTGCGGTCCCCGGCACAGTCCGATCGTCTGGCGGGGTTCCCCGGCAATGGGCAAATTCAGCCCCTTTGTGATCTCATGCACACCCATCGGCAGTCCTTCGTCCTTTCCCGGGCAAGCAGAATACACGATTGCAGCGGCTGACGGCAAGCGAAGTGTCGGCGCGGCGGTAGAGTGGGGTGCGTGACAGAATCGGCGGCGCTCCCAGAGAGCCGTGGCCTGGTCTCTCCCGGATGGCCTGACGCGGCCCGCGAGCAAGTGCCAATGCGAAAAAGTGAGAAAGCACCGGCTGCGACATGCCTTCTTCACTTTGGCACCTTCCCACTTTCCCGCCCTTTGGGCCGGGGCTTGGCCGAGGCAGCACAAGGCTTCCTCCGGCCCGCCGCCTGGACCGTCACGCACCCGGGAAACGCCCCCGCACACGAACCGGGTTGCAAAACGCTCACTGCGCGTGATAAAATACCTGTGAATGAAGGCCTTCTGGGCCGGATTGCATGTCTATAAATGCAGCGCGGAGGTCCCCATGTGTCTCCACGTTCGGAGGCAATGAGCCAGGGGGATCTGGCATCCGGAGAGAATCCATGCGCCAGGCGTCTCCGACATCCCGTTCGCTCCCTTGAACCGGTGAAGATGGAAGTGATGCGAAGCAACGAGAGCGTCTGTTGTCGGCGGCGATGGGGGCTCTGGCGGGCGGCCTTCGCGGCGATCGTGTTGCTTCCGGCCGGGGTGGCTCACGGGCAGAACCTGTTGCAGAACGGCAGTTTCGAGGACAGCCTGAACCACTGGACCACAAGCAACGTCCGCATCGACCCCGATGTATACACCGTCACCCTCTCCGTCGATGACGGCCACGGCGGCGTTGACGCGGACACGTTGACGGTCAGCGTCAGCGACGGCGGCAGCCTGCCGCCCGTCACGGGACCGAATCTCCTTGTCAACGCGAGTTTTGAAGACGGTTTCAGCAGCGGATTGGCGTCGGGCTGGCAGTGGTGGACGGCGAGCGGCAGCGGCTACGTGAAGCAGTCTGCGCGGCTGGGGCGAATCGGCTCGGGGATCTATGCGGGGTGGAACGGCTTCAACCAGACGGTTCGGCTCAACCCCAAGACCGTATTGCTGTCAGACCTTGCCCTGGGCCACGCGCAGGGTATGCGCGCCGCCTTGCCGGATGCGATCATCATTGGCCGCCTTTACATCGACCACCTGGTGGGGACGTACCTGTCCGATCCGGAATACTACGGCTGGGTGCACGCGAACAACTGTTACGCCCAGCACATCGACAAAGGCGGAGCCTTCAGCGCATGGCAGGGCTTCAACGAGCCTTATATGAACGACGTCGAGAACGTTCGCAAAGTTGGCCGGTTCGAGAAGGCCTTCACCGAACAGTGCCACGAGCTGGGGCTCAAATCGTGCGCGTTCAACATTGCCGTTGGCAACCCGGCCCCCAACGAGAACATCCTGATCCAGGAGGTAGTGGATTGCCTGGCGATCGCGGATTACGTCGGGTACCACGCATACGGCGGGATCAACGATCAGCTCATGGTCGGACCGGAGATGCAGTGGTTCTCGCTCCGCTGGCGGATGATGAAGGATCTCTACGACCAGCACGGCTACCGGATGCCCCCGGTCATCTACACCGAATGCACGACGTTCTATGCGTGGAAGCAGGGTTACGCGGACCCGTGGTTTGAGCCTTGGGAGATCCGCGACGACCTGATCGCGTTTGAAGGCCTGACCAAGCAGGCCGACCCGTGGTCGGTCGGGATGTGCATCTTCCTGGTGGGGTCGCACTCGAGCCAGTGGACCGGCTGGGAGGTCGCAGACGAACCCGTCATCTACGAGGGCTGCGGGGATTACAACTGGAACCATCCCGCCGACGCGTGGGACGGCGTGTACTCGCAGCAATTCGGCGAGAACTCGGGCGGGTTCACGGGCGGCATCCGCCAGGTCGTCGCCGTCACGCCGGGCAAGCAGTACCGCCTGGACAACTGGATGAAGTACGAGACCTACGGCGTCAATACCGACGTGGGATTTCGCGTCGGTTACGACCTGACCGGCCAGACCTCGAACCCCGGGGCCGGCTCGATCGTCTGGACCGCTGACCTGATCGACGCCGAGAACCGGGAAACCGACTGGTGGTACGACCATGGCCTGGTGTTCAGCGCCCCGGGCTCGCAGGTTTCGATCTGGCTGAAGGGCTCGCAGCCGCCGGGCAAGAGTCCGCATCGGATAATGGTGGACGATCTGTCGCTCAGGGAGACGGTGCCCCCGGACGATCCCGTCATCGGCCGATCGCCCGCCACCCTGCCGCCCACGACGACCGAGGGCACCAATGCCCCCAGCCAGAGCTTCACCGTCTGGAACGCCGGCAGCGGCACGCTGGACTACTCGATCTCCGACAACGCAACCTGGCTCAGCACGGCTCCCACCGGCGGCAGCAGCACCGGCGAGGTCGATACGATCACGGTCAACTACTCGACCGCCGCCCTTGGCGAAGGCACTTACCCGGCCACTATCACGATCAGCGATCCCAACGCGACGAACAACCCCCGGACGATCGCGGTGACGCTCACCGTGACGCCACCTTCGCCGTACGTGCCGCCCGATTTCGACGAGGACAGCGACGTGGATATGGAAGACTTCGGCCACTTCCAGGCGTGCCTGACAGGTGTGAGTAACCCCGTCACAGAACCGGGGTGCCTGGGTGCCAGCTTCGACGGCGATTCGGACGTGGACAAGAACGACTTCATCGTCTTTCGAAGGTGCATGACAGGACCGGGT